>JAAXUL010000440.1 GCA_013336035.1 Chloroflexales bacterium | reverse complement strand
CCGAGGCGCTGCGCCGCAGGCGCCCCGAAGCCCTCTACCGCGCCGCGGCCCTGGCGCTCAAAGCGCTCGATGAGCCCGAGCTGGCCGCGCTGCGAGCGCTGGTGGGGGGCCTGCCGGCCGGCGGAACGATCGACACGATCGCCAGCCTCTGCCAGATCGCCGAGGAGCAGCTCGAGGTCGCCCTCTACAACCTGGCGCAGCTGGGCCTGGTCTACCATAGCGGCGAGCGCTACACTATCGCCACCAACAGCCTGCGCGCCGCCCTGGGCCGCCTGGTGGCCCACGAGGCCGAGCGCAAGCGCGCCGTGCCAGCCTTCGCGGCCCTGGCCGTCGCCCGCTTCGGCGACACCGCCTGGCTAGAGCACGAGTGGGTCAACCTGCTCCAGGCCGCCCGCACGGCCCTCTCGCAGGGGCAGGCGAACGAAGCCGCCAGCCTGCTGCGCGCGATTCAGCCCCACGTGACCGAGAAGGGGCTCTGGCAGAGCTGGGGCCGCGTGATCGACATGGCGGGGCGCGCCGCGCAGCAGAGCGGCGACCCGGCTCTGCGGGCCTGGGTGCTGCACGAGCAAGGCACGCAGGCCGGCCTGCTCGGCGACCTCGACCGCGCCGCCGAGAGCCTGGCCCGCGCCCACCAGCTGCGCGTCGAGCTGGGTGACCATGTCGGCGCCGAGCTGACCCAACACAATATAGAGTACTTCAATCTGCTGGTGCCGCCCCAGTCCGGCGAGCCCGAGCCCGCTGACTCGCCCGCCCCTGTGGGCCCCGCCACCGGCCCGGCCTGGCTCATGCCGCTGGCCCTCGCGCTGGTCGCGCTCGTGGCCATAGGGGTCGGCGTCATCGCGATGCCGCGGATAAACCCGCTGCCCACCATCAGGATCGCATCGCCGCAGGCTGGCCAGCGCTTCCGCCCCGGCGAGACGATCGCGCTGCGCGCGTCGGCAGCCGATGCGCAAGAGCAGCCGCTGCCCGCCGAGGCCCTTGAGTGGGCCGTCACCCTGCGCTCGCCCTCGGGGGACCAGGATCTCGCGACCTCGACTGCCGGCGGCGAGCTGAGCGTGACGGTGCCGGCGCAGGTCGATCTGGCCACGGCGTCAGGCGGCTACCTCGAGATCGTGGTGGCGGCGACGGATGACCGGGGCAGGCGCGGCCAGGAGACCGTGCGTATGGACGCGGTCAAGGCGCCCCTGGCCCTGGCCACCGAGCCGCCCGGCTTCGCCCTCGCGATCAATGGCGAGCAGGTCGCGACGCCCTACTCGGCCGAGCTCTGGTCGGGCGTGAGCCTCGAGCTGAGCGCCCCTGACTCCATCACCCACCAGGGCCAGCAGCTCCGCTTCGAGGGCTGGTCCGACGGCACGAGCACGCCGCGGCGCCCGCTGCGCACCGGCGACGACGGCCAGAACCTTATCGCCGTCTTCGGCATGCGCATCGTCAACTGCGAGCAAAGCGAGCTCGAGACGCTCGAGAACGCCGGCGAAGTCGCGCTGGCGGTGAGCCTCGATAAGCCGTCGTCCGAGCCAGTGGTGGTGGACTATCGCGTCGAGGCGCTGGGCGCCGCCGCGGGGGGCGACTTCCGCCTGAACCCCGGCACGCTGACCTTCCAGCCGGGGCAGGTCACTCTGCCAATCTCGGTGACCATTGCCGAGGACGCCGTCGACGAGCCGGCAGAGCGCCTGGCCGTGCAGCTGGCGCCGCGCGCCGGCGCTATGCCCGGGAGCCGCGGGAGGTGCGAGCTGACGATCGTCGACAACGACGATCCGCCGACGGTCGCGTTCGCCGGCGCCGCGTACGGGGTCAAAGAGGGCGCGGGCAGCCTGGCGTTCGAGATCCAGCTGGATACCGCGTCGGCCTACACGGCCACGGCCAGGATCCAGGCCCGCGCGGAGACGGCCGAGGCCGGCAAAGACTTCGCGCCCCTCGACGTCACGCTGGCCTTTGCGCCGGGCGAGCAGCGCGCGACCGCGACGATTGCGATCATTGATGATCGAAGCTTCGAGGGGGCCGAGCGCCTGGCGCTCTCGGTCGAGCCGCTCGAGCAACTCAGGCCAGGCGAGCCGTCGCGCGCCTACCTGACGATCGAAGACGATGACGCCAAGCCCGTGCTGAGCCTCGTCGGCGCCAGCCCTACCGGCGAGGGCGCCGGGAGGGCCAGGCTGACCATCGCCAGCAGCCAGCCGCTGCCCGCCCCCCTGACGCTCGGCCTGGAGATCGACGCGGGCAGCGCCACCCCCGGCGAGGACTTCGTACTGCCCGCCTCGATCACCATGCCCGCCGGGGCGGTCTCGGCCCCGGTGGACGTGCAGATCATGCAGGATGACCTCTACGAGGGCGACGAAGACGTAGCGCTGCGCCTCGTGCTGCCCGCGAGCCCAGATGTGGACCTCGGTACGGCCAGCGCGACCCTGGACATCGTCGAGGACGAGCCGCGACCCGTGATCGCCTTCAGCCCGCGGAATTCCATCTGTGACGAGCCCCAGGCCGCGGGTGAGGGAGTGCGCTCGTTGGCGATGCAGCAGTCGTACAGAAGCTGCGAGAACATCGTCAAGCTGGTGAGCAGCGTGCGCGCGGCCCAGCCGATCAGCGTAGAGGTGAAGGTTGAGGGCGACGCTGTACTGGGTGAAGACTTCACGCTGAATCCCGTGATCACCTTCGCGCCCAGGGCGCAGGAGGCGACCCTGGCCTGGCAGGTCAGCGCCGACGGGCTGTACGAGCACCCCGAGCGCGCCATCTTTAGGCTCGTGCTGCCAGACAATAGCGTGGCCCAGCCCAGCGAGACCATCACGGCGACGGTGCTGATCATCAGCTGGGACCCGAAGCCATCGCTCAGGCTCGAGTACCCGGATGAGGTGAGCGAGGACGCTGGAGAGGTGGTGGTGAGCGCGGTGCTCGATCACCCGTCGGGCGTGGATGCGAGCCTGGTGCTCGAGACCATCAGCCGCCCAGACCCTCAGACCTACCCGCGCCCGGCCAGGCCAGGCAGCGACTACGAGGCGAAGACCGCGCCTCTGACCATCAGGAAGGGGGCAACCCAGGCCCAGCTCAGCGTGACAATCTATAGGGACGAGATCGCTGAGGGCCTCGAGAGCCTGGTGATCCAGGCGCGCGATGTAGAAGAGGCCAACGGGCCTGATCCCGCCATAATCGAGATCGGGATCCGCGACAACCCGCCCCAGGTCGGCTTTGCTCCGACGGACTACACAGCGAATGAGTCGTCCCCGAGCCAGGCAGCATTCGCCTTCTCAGCGCAGGCGCAGATAGCGGCCGGCCCCACTGTCCGCCTGACCGTACGGCTCGCCCAGGTGTCAGCCGAGCCGGTGACGGTAGACTACGCGACGGTGAGCGGCTCGGCGGTGGCGGGCCAGGACTTCGAGGCCGCGAGCGGCAGCCTGACCATCGCCGCGAGCCAGGCCGAGGCGCAGATCGAGGTGACCATCCTGAGCGACGGGCTCTACGAGGGCGATCTGCCGGAGACCTTCCAGGTCGTGCTGTCCAACGCTCAGGGCGCGACCCTCGGGGCAGGCACGGCAACTATCACCATCGTCGACAGCGAATCGCGGCCCACGATCTCCTTCGCCAATACGACATACTCTGTTGGCGAGGGCAGCATCATCACGGACACCCGAAGCGTGAGCATTGATCTGGTGCTCAGCAGACCCTCGGCCGTAGCGCTGACTGTCGATCTGGTGATCGGCGGCGACAGCACGGCGACGCAGGGCGTGGACTACTCACTAAGCGGAACCCGGGTCACCTTCGCGCCGGGCGTCACGGTCATGACGATCACGGTGACGACCGCGCCCGACTATGCAGATGAGCTTAACGAGACGGTCAATCTCAGCCTGGCCGACCCGGGCATGGCCGGCGACAGACCAAGCTGCGTTGTCCAGATCAATGACGACGACAATCTTCTCAACTAGAACGGCGCCCAGGCCATTACGGCCGCACCATCGCGATCTCGTCGCAGTGGTCCTGCTTGGGGCAGTTGACGCAATCCTGCCAGATCTTATGGGGCAGGCGCAGCCTGGGCACCTCGCGGAAGCCCAGGCTGCGGAAGAAGCCCACCTGTAGGGTGAGGGCGTAGACCGTGGGGATGCCCAGATCGCTGGCCTCATCGAAGAGCGGCTCGACCAGCTGGCGGCCCAGCCCGCGGCCCTGGAAGTCGGGGTGGACCGCCAGGCTTACGACCTCGGCCATATCGGCCCAGACGATCTGCAGGGCCACGCAGCCCACCACCTCACCATCGGCCTCGGCCACGCTGAACGAGCGCACGCGGTTGTAGAGCTGATCGAGTGTCTTGGGCAGCATGTCACCGCGGGCGGCGTAGTAGTTGATGATCTCGTACAGGCGTGTCACGTCGCCCACGCGGGCGCGGCGCACGATAACCTGGGCGTTGGGCCGGGCCTGGAGCCGCGGCAGTACGACGGGCGGCTTATAGAGCAGGCTGGGCATGCTTGCGGTCGCACCTCTTGGATAGGGTTTCAGATATCAGGTTGCAGGGCTCGGGCCGAGCGCTCCGCCAGGCCCTGCGCGGTCCGGCTTAATCCAGCAGGTCGCGCCAGCGGACGCACTGCTCGAGCACGCGCTGGGGGGCGGTGCCCCCAAGGCTATCTTTGCGCGCCGCGCTGCGGGCGAAGTCGAATACGGCGTAGACCTCCTCGTCGATCTCGGGCTGCACGGCCTGGTACTCGACAAGGGGCAGCTGGCGCAGAGTGACGCGCAGCTCGAGGGCCCGGCGCACCAGGCGGCCCACTTTGCCGTGGGCCTCGCGGAAGGGCACGCCCAGCCGCACCAGATCATCGGCCAGGTCGGTGGCCAGCATCGCGTCGTCGAGGGCGGCGAGCATGCGCTCGGGGCGGGCGTGCATCGTCGCCACGGCGGCGGCGGCCACCTGCAGCCCCAGGTCGAGGGTGTCGAGGCTGTCGAAGAAGGGCTCTTTGTCCTCCTGCATGTCCTTGTTGTAGGTCATAGGCAGGCCCTTCAGCACGGTGAGCAGGGTGACGAGGTTGCCGATCAGGCGCCCGCTCTTGCCGCGCAGCAGCTCCATGCTATCGGGGTTCTTCTTCTGCGGCATCAGGCTCGAGCCCGTGCTGTAGGCGTCGGCCAGCTCGATGAAGCCGAACTCGGCGCTGCTGTAGAGCACCAGGTCCTCGGCGAGGCGGCTCAGGTGCACGCCGGTCAGCGCGAAGACGAAGAGCAGCTCGGCCACGAAGTCGCGGTCCGAGACGGCGTCGAGCGAGTTGCCGGCCACGGCGTCGAACTCGTCGAGGGCCTCGGTCAGACGCTCGCGCTCGACGCCCAGGCTGTTGCCGGCCAGGGCCCCCGAGCCCAGTGGCAAGGTGCGCGCCCGGGCGGTGGCGTCCTCGACGCGCTGCCGGTCGCGCTCGAACATCTCGATGTAGGCCAGGCACCAGTGGCCGAGGGTGATCGGCTGGGCCCGCTGGAGGTGGGTGTAGCCCGGCATGAGCGTCGCGGCGTGCTCCTCGGCCTGCTCGAGCAGGGCCAGCTGCAGGGCCTTCAGGCGCTCGCCCACCTCGCGCGCCGCCGCGATGGCGAAGAGGCGCATGTCGGTGGCAACCTGGTCGTTGCGCGAGCGGCCGGTGTGCAGCTTGAGCGCCACCTCGCCGACCAGATCGTGCAGGCGCCGCTCGACCGCGGTGTGGATGTCCTCGTCGCCCTCGATGGCCGCGAAGCTGCCGTCGGCGAACTCGCGCCGCACCAGCTCGAGGCCCTGCTCCAGTCGCTCGCACTCCTCGGCGCTGATCAGGCTCGCCTCCTCGAGCGCGTTCGCCCAGGCGATGCTGCCGGCGATATCGACATCGGCCAGGCGCCGGTCGAAGCGGAACGAGTCGTTGTAGCGGCGCATCGTCTCGGCCGTGGGCTCCTCGAAGCGCCCGCCCCAGAGCTTGTGGTCCATGGCTATGTCCGATACTCCGCGTTAATGCGAATATACGTCTCGCTAAAGTCACACGTCCACACCGTCGCCGCGCCCGCGCCGAGGCCCAGGTCGGCGTCGATGGTCACCTCGGGCACGTTGAGCAGGTCGCTGGCGGCCCGCTCGTCGAAGGGCAGGGGCAGCCCCCCCTCGAGCACGCGCATGCCGCCGAAGAGCAGCACGACCCGCTCGGGGTCCACCTCGGCGCCGCTGTAGCCGATCGCGCAGAGCACGCGGCCCCAGTTGGGGTCGGCGCCGTAGAGCGCCGTCTTGACCAGGGGCGACTTCGCGATGGTCATGGCGGCCAGCTTGGCGTCGGCGTCGTCGCGGGCGCCGCGCACGGTGATCGTGACGAAGCGGGTGGCGCCCTCGCCGTCGCGCACCACGGCCTGGGCGAGCCGCTGGCACAGGGCGGTGAGGCCCGCTACGAAGGCCTCGCCGTCGGGCGTGTCGAGACGCTCGATCGGCCGGTTGCCCGCGGCGCCGTTGGCCAGCACGAGCAGGGTGTCGTTGGTGCTGGTGTCGCCGTCGATGCTGATGCTGTTGAAGCTCAGCGCGACCGCCTGGCGCAGGGCGGCATCGAGTACGGCCGGGCTGACGGCGGCGTCGGTCGTCACCGCGCTGAGCAGGGTGGCCATGTTCGGGTGGATCATCCCCGCGCCCTTGGCCATCCCGCCCATGGTGAGCGTGGCGCCCGAGGGCAGGGCCACGCGCAGGGCGGCGTGCTTGGGGCGGGTGTCGGTGGTCATGATCGCCCGGGCCACCGCCAGGCCGCCCGCCGCGTCGAGCTGCCCGGCCGCGGCGCCGATCCCCGCGACGATCCGCGCGAC
>JAAXUL010001260.1 GCA_013336035.1 Chloroflexales bacterium | reverse complement strand
CCTTGGCGCGCAGCTCCTCCTCGAGCGCGGCGATGCGCTGGTCCGCCTCCGGGGCCGAAGTGTCTGGGGCATCGGCGGTGAGGGGGGCAGGGCTGGAAGGTGCTCCCGGCACGGCCTCCTCCAGGATGACCAGGAAACGATCGGCCAACACCGCCCGCTCGGCGCTGGAGGCGACGGGCAGCACCGTGAGATTGACCGTGGTGAACGTCCCATTGGTGCGCACCCGAGCCCGGGGACGCGGACGTGGGTACGCTGGGTCACCACCTTGCGCAGGGCAACCGTCAGCTCCTGGCGCAGCCCCTCGCGGGCCATGAGCAGGATGTTCAGGTTCGGCGCGGCATCACCGGGGGCCGGCTCGAGGTAGTTGCCGGTGCGGCCGGAGATATGCAAGATCTCGCCGCGGCCTGTGACCAGCACGCCCGCTGCCCCCCAGGCCACCAGCATGTCCTGTTCGGTCAACACGCGCAGATTTGGCGGGGCACCGGCGCGGCCCGCGCCCCGCGGCTTCAACGGCTGGGCCGCCCCCTCCGCGGTGACAGGCGCAACCGCGCCGATGGCCGGGCGCTCGGCGCCGGGGAGGTCGTCCTGGCGCCGATAGAGCTTCCAGGTGCGCTCCAGCGGGGCGAAGAGCGTGACGAGCTCGCACACCGTCTCGGAGGTGCCGAGGAAGAGCGTGCCCCCGGATTCAAGGCATAGTGGAATAGCGGGATGAGCCTGCGCTGGAGGTCGGCGTTCAGGTAGATCAGCAGGTTGCGGCAGCTGAGCAGGTCGAGCCGGGAGAACGGCGGGTCCTTGATCACATCCTGCTCCGAGAAGATCACCAGATCGCGGATGACCTTGCGGATGCGATAGCGGCCCTGTTCGGGCTCCTGGAGGAACCAGCGCTCCAGGCGTGCGGGCGTGAGGTCGGCGGCGATGCTGGCGGGGAAGCTGCCGCTGCGGGCCTGCGCGATCGCCCGCGCATCCACATCGGTGGCAAATATCTGCACCCGAGCGTAGCTTGCGCTTCGAGGGCAACCGCTACGTGCGCGAGCGGGAGCGCCTGGGACGCGGGGCGCGCACGATGGTGCTGGCCGTGGAGGTGACACCGATGCCTGGGGCCATGCCCGCCACCCGTGAGGAGGCCCGCGAGGACCGGGAGCGCTACGATCTGGAGTACGAGGCCGCCCGCGAGGCCCGGCGCGCGGAGCGCAGGGAGCGCCGGCGCACGAACCAGGAGCGTGAGCGGGCAGCAGCGGACGCGGAGACTGTTCCTGCGGCGGCCCCTGCCATCCCTACGGCGCGTCGGCCCCGACGCCACGTGGCTGAGCCGCCTGTCGTGGTGGCGATACCTGAGGAGCCGGCACCGATCCCCACGGAGCTCGACCCTATCACTGGAAACGGCCTTGCCCCCCAGGTCGATGCGGCCTTGGCTGCGGTCCACCCCAACGGGGTGAGCGTCGAGGGATGATCGGGATACCTATGCCGAATTGTTCGGCATTCGGCGTGACGGCTCCCAGGGCTAAAGCTCCTGGGCTTCAAGGGGATGCCGCCCCATCCCACACGATCACAAGCGAAGCGTCTGGAGCCCCCGTTGCAGAATGTTGAGCGCCGCGTTTTCATCACGATCCATCACCAGCCCACACACGGGGCAGGCATGGACGCGCACGCTCAACGCCTTGGGGACAATCTCGCCGCAGGTAGAGCACAGCTTGGTTGTGTCGGGTAGCAGGGCGGCGTTGCCGCCGCCCCGCCCCCTAAGAACTGTACGGGCCAGTTTCCCGGCATACAGATATTGTTGGCGAATCAGGCCATCGCTGGCGCCAGGCGGACAAAGAGCGACGGGCGCGCCTGTGACGGTGCGGTCTCGGCGAAGGCTGCGATCATGCGCTTACAGTTGATCGCCATCGCGGTGAAGATGTGTTGCAGGCGCACCTTTGGATGCCCCCGAAAGCGTGCATGACGCAGGTCACAGGTTCGGGTACCCTGGGCAATGGTTCCTTCGATGCCCGCCCGCGTGCGGTACCGCGGGCGAAAGGAGGAGCTTACTTGGCGTTCCCGTGCCGCGACCACGGCTTCGTGCTGCGGGCGTGGGCGCAACGTGAGCTCCCGGCCGTCCGTTTTGGCTCGGGTGCACTTGGCCCGCACCTGGCAGGCGGCGCAGGTGCGCCGATGAAAGCCGACGTGGATCACGTCCCGGTCATCGGCATTTTTCGTCGGTGTCCAGATCGTGCTGGTTTGTCCTTGCGGGCAGACCACCTGCTTGGCGTCCCAATCGATCACAAAGCAGGCAACGTCAAAGCCCTCGCCCGCCTTGGCCTGCCAACTATGTTCGATCTGGATAGGTCCGTACAGGTCAACCTCATGCCGCTGGCTCTTGACCAGCGTTTCCGAGCTGACATACCCGGCGTCCACCAGATGTTCCGCTGGGAGGAGATCGCGCGCGGCCAGATTCGCGTGGATGGTCTCGAGCACCAGCGAATCGTGCTCCGTCGCCGGGGTGGTTTCAATATCGGTGATGAGATTGGGTGTGTCGGGGTCGCACGTCT
>JAAXUL010001259.1 GCA_013336035.1 Chloroflexales bacterium | reverse complement strand
TGTCGGCCCAGAGGCCCAGGTCGGCCGGGGAGATGCGGCCGCGCGCTTCGACGGCGGTGGCCTCGACGATGATCAGGCCGGCGCCGCCGGCCGCGCGGGTGCCGTAGTGGACCAGGTGCCAGTCGCTCGCGTGCCCGTCGCTGGCACTGTACTGGCACATCGGGGCGAGCCCGATGCGGTTGCGCAGGGTCACCTGCTGGAGGGTGAGCGGTTCAAAGAGCTGGGGCATTGTAGGTTCTCCTTGCCATGCCAGATGATTATAAACCAGCACCACATATCTTGACAATATCTATTATTTATATTAACTTTATCAAGAAGCCTGAATGGAGTCAACGCTGGAGCGGGCGAACGTCCGTCAAGGAGGGCCCTATGCGCTGCTCACTCTTCGTGCCGGCCGATCAGCCGCCCGGGCGCCGGCGCACACGTGCCGCCATCTCAGCGGAGAGCCAGGCGATCGCCGCCGAGCACGCCGGCTTCAGCACGGTCTGGCTGGCCGACCAGTGGGCAAGCGCCCCACCACACCTCCCACTGGCCCTGAGTCTGGCCCGGCAGCTCAGCGGTGCGACCGACCGGATCGAGCTGGGCCTCATCCTGCCCCTGCCGCCAGCATCGCTGCGGCGCGTTCTGCGGGACGAGCTCGCCTACCTTGCGACCCTCAGCGCGGGCCGGCTCCGCGTGGCCCTCGATCTGCGCGGGGTGTCCCTCGATGTCCACGCCGCGGGCCTGGATCTGCTCGACGAACTTGTGGAACCCTTTGGCGCCCGTGAGCCGTCTGCGAAGGCGCGCCGCCTCCTGCTGCTCGCCGATGAGACGACCACGGTGATTGCTGGAGCGGCCGGCTTCGGGCTGCTGCTGGTCCCGGGCGACTCACACCACGCGCGGCTCCTCAGACTGGCCCGCTACCACGACGCGCGTGAAGGACGGCCCGGCTGGGTCTCCCGCCTGCTGAGCATCGCCGTAGGTGCCGATGTGCCCGAGGCCCTGGCCCTGACGCGCAGGCAGCCCGCGGCGCTGCCGCTGCTCAGCTCTGGCAGCGAGCTGACCGTGCTCGGCCTCCCGGCGCAGGTGGCGGGGCAGCTCGTGGTCGCCCAGATCACCGACGGGCTCGATGAGGTGCTCTGCGTGCTCGTGCCAGGGGGGCCGGGCCCCGAGGCGCTCCTGCGCCCGATCGAGCTGCTCGGGCGGCAGGTGCTGCCCTCGCTCCAGGGTCCCCCGCCGCCACGGATCAATCTTCGTCAACGCAACGGGCGGGCCGCGCGCTAGCGCCTGACGTTGCACCGCCGTCTCGACCAACAGGAGCTAGCAGCGATGGCAACCACCTTCACCAACGCGCCCCGTTTCTACTTCACCAGCGAGAGCGTGAGCAGCGGCCACCCCGACAAGCTCTGCGACCAGATCAGCGACGCGATCCTCGACGCGTTCCTGGCCCACGATCCACGCGCCCGCGTCGCGGTTGAGACCGCCACCACCACCGGCCTGATCGTCGTGCTTGGCGAGGTCACCTACGCCAAAGGCTACATCCCGATCGAGGAGATCGTGCGCAAGACCGTCAAGGAGATCGGCTACACCAGCGGCGAGTTCGGCTTCGACGCCGACACCTGTGGCGTGCTGGTGGCCATCCACGGTCAGTCGCCCGACATCGCGCTGGGTGTCGATAAGGCCCTCGAGGCCAAGACTGGTGAGCTGTCCGAGGCCGAGGTCGAGGCCGTCGGTGCGGGCGACCAGGGCATGATGTTCGGCTTCGCCTGCAACGAGACCCCTGAGCTGACCCCGGCCAGCATCGCCCTGGCCCACCGCCTCATCCGCCGCATCGAGAAGGTGCGCAAGGATGGCACGCTCAGCTACCTGCGCCCCGACGCCAAGAGCCAGGTCACCGTCGAGTACAGCTACGGCAAGCCCGTGCGCATCGATACGGTGCTGATCTCCACCCAGCACGCCCCCGAGGCCACCCAGGAGCAGATCCGCGCCGATGTGATCGCGCACGTGATCAAGGCCGAGATCCCCGAGGAGTGGCTCGACGCCGAGACCAAGATCTTCGTCAACCCGACCGGGCGCTTCGTGGTCGGCGGCCCGATGGGCGACACCGGCCTGACCGGGCGCAAGATCATCGTCGACACCTACGGCGGGGTGGCCCGCCACGGCGGCGGCGCCTTCTCAGGCAAAGACCCCTCGAAGGTCGATCGCAGTGCGGCCTACGCGGCGCGCTGGGCGGCCAAAAACATCGTCGCCGCCGGCCTGGCCGAGCGGGTCGAACTCCAGGTCAGCTACGCGATCGGCGTGGCCAGGCCGCTCTCGCTCAGCGTCGAGACCTTCGGCACCGGCATGGTCGCCGATGAGGTGATCCTCAAAGCGGTGAGCGAGGTCTTCGACCTGCGCCCCGGCGCGATCATCCGCGACCTGGAGCTGCGCCGGCCGATCTATCGGCAGACGGCGGCGGGCGGCCACTTCGGCCGCACCGACATCGACCTGCCATGGGAGCGCACCAACCGCGTCGAGGCCCTGCGCAAGGCCGTGGGGCGGTAGGAAGGCGGG
>JAAXUL010000439.1 GCA_013336035.1 Chloroflexales bacterium | reverse complement strand
TCAACAAACTGCCCGCGTTGGTGCAGATCAGCGACATCATCGTGCCCGAGTTCAACGTGGTCGTCACGCCGCCGTAGTGGTGCAGGGCGATCACCTTGCCGTCGCTGGCACGCGTGATGGCGGAGCCGGACGAGCCGCCCTCGCTGTCGCAGCCGTAGCCAGTTTGACTGTTGGGGTACGAAGACCCGTAGGTCATGTTGAGCGTGTCGATCTTGCAGCGCACGGTGTGCTCGGCGTCTTCCCAGTAACCGATCTGCTTGGGCAGCCCCGCCCCGTGCTGGATGAAGTTCATCTGCGTGCCCGCCGTGTAGGTCGCCGAGGTGGGGATCAGCTCGCCGAAGGTCGCCTCCGGCGTGCCTTGCAGGGTGAGCAGGGTGTAATCCAGCCCGGTGGTGGTGGGCGAGCGCTTGCTGTACTTTTCAGCGTTGGTCTTGAGCCAGGTGCCTCCAGCGAAGCTGGTGGTGAAAACACGGGTTATCGTGCTTGTGACAGACTTCACTGAAAGTGGTGAGAAAGATGCAACCGCAAAACCTGAAGGGAGAGAAGAAGAATGAAGATGGGAAGATTTGTTGTGGACGGCCACGTGCATTCCCAGCGGCACGCGGCGGGGACTGAGCTGAAGAAGCGGCTCGCCGACAATTCAGGTGGTAAAAAGCTGAAATACAGGGATCTGGTGGAGAACGCCAGGGAGCTGATCTACGTGGTCCAGGACGGCTCGGTCGTCTTTGCCAACGGCATGTGCGGTGAGATCGTCGACGAGATGACGCTGATCAACAAGCGTCCATCTGGACGGAGCACACGCTCCCATTTCCGCAAGGCGGTCTCATAGCGGTCGTAGGTGTACGACAACGCCGAGCCGTAGCAGACCACCCCCACCTCGGCCGCGGGGTCTAGCTCGACCACCGGCGGCGGCACCAGGTGGCGGGCCGTCTCGTGCTTGCGGCCCAGGCGGTCCATATTGGCCTTCCAGTCCTCGGGGCGCTCGCTGTAGATATTACGCTCGTTATGTCCGGTTCCGCGGCTGAGCGTGGCGGCGAGCGGGTGGGGGTTACCGGGCAGCGTGCGGGCACCCACGCCGTCGCCCTCGGGGTCGGCGAAGCGCACAAAGCGGCCAAGGCGCTCGAGCTCCTCGGCGCCGAGGAGCTTGCCGCGGTCCATGGGCTGCTCGGGGTAGGCGAGGGGCTCGCTCATCCAGAGGTTCATGCCCAGGTCGAGGTCGCTGAGCACAAAGACCGGGGTCTGGAGGCGCTCGGCCAGGTCGAAGGCCTGGTAGCCGAACGCGAAGCACTCGCCGACGCTGCCGGGGAGCAGCACCACATGGCGGGTATCGCCGTGGCCGAGGAAGTAGGTCGCGAGCAGGTCGCCCTGAGCGGTGCGGGTGGGCATACCAGTGCTTGGGCCAACGCGCTGCACATCCCAGATCACGCTGGGGGTCTCGGCGAAGTAGGCCAGGCCGGCGAACTCGGTCATAAGCGAGATGCCGGGGCCGGAGGTGCTGGTCATCGCGCGGGCGCCGGCCCAGCCGGCCCCGACGACCATACCCAGAGCGGCGATCTCATCCTCGGCCTGCACAACGGCATAGGTGGGGCGGCCGTCAGGCCCCGTGCGCAGGCGGGGGAGATAGTGGATGAGCGCGTCGGCGAGGCCGGTGGCGGGGGTGATCGGGTACCAGGCCACGAAGCTGACCCCGCCGAAGATCGCGCCGAGGGCGGCGGCGGCGTTGCCGTCGATCAAGATCCGCTCGGGCGCGGCGTCAATGCGCTGGAGCCGATAGCGTGACGAAGGATGAATGGCCAGACTACTGCTTTCGTCGCTCGTCCTTCGGCCTTCGTCCTCGACGAACCAGCGGTGCGCCGCCTCGACGACGGCATAGTTTTGCGCGACGGGGCGGGCCTTCCCGCGGAAATGGTGCTCGAGGGCGGCGCGGAGCTCGGCGAGCTCGATGCCGATCAGGGCGGCCAGGGCGCCGACATAGACCATATTGGCGCCGTACTCGCGCATACGCGGCTCAAAGCTGCCGGCGGCCACAAGCTCTTTGACGGGCAGGGGGCAGAGAGTAACATCGGCGCGAGCCGGGCGCCACGGGCCATCGCCGGGGTAGAGGCAGATCCCGCCCGCGGGGAGGTCGGCCAGGTCGGCGTCGGCGGTGCGCGGGTTGAAGGCGATCAGGATCGGGACAGTGGCGGGGCGGGCAGTGTAGCCGGCGCCGCTGACGCGGATCGTGAACCAGGTCGGCTCGCCCTGGATATTAGAGGGGAACAGGTTCTTCCCGTTGACCGGGATGCCCATGCGGAAGATGGCGCGGATGATCGCGGTGTTGGCCGTCTGGCTGCCGGAGCCATTGACCGTCGCCGCGACGATGGCGACATCGTTCACGCTGGGGGGTGGGGCTAGGTAGGGGCGCATGGACTCCTCGCGGTAGTGACTCGCTCGACGTTGAGCGGCTGAGGGCCATTATACCCCACCGAGCTGTGCCGGGGGCCTGATCAGACAGGGCGGGCGCGCATAGCGAAAAGCCCTCACAGACAGGGTGAGAGCTTAGAGCACATAGCGATTGGTTGTCGATGCGTACTATACAGAGCACACGCTGCGCATGACGCATAACGTACAGCGTAGTTACCCGCAAAGCTGACGTTGTCGGGCGCTCACATCACCGCTGTCACCGCTCGAGACAGCCCGCAACACAGCTACAGAAAATACGCAATACGTAACACATACGACGGGTGGCGTATGTGTTCAACCACACAGGAGGCTAGCGACGCTCGATGAGCAAGCGGATCGCTGTCCGCTCCTCGTCATCGATTGCGACATCAATGAACGAGGGAACACAGATAATATCGATGCCCTCCTCATTCAGGTAGCTGCGGGCGATCGCGACAGCCTTGATCGCCTGGTTAGTAGCGCCTGCGCCGATGGACTGGACCTCAGCCATACCATTCTCGCGAATGACACCGGCGATAGCCCCAGCGACAGCACTTGGGCGAGAGCGAGTCGAAACCTTCAGCACCTCCGCGGAGCGCTGGGTCTCGGCAGCCTGGGGGGCACTTCCGCCCACGGCACGGGCGAGCGGCAGCGACTGAGCGTTGGTCATACGGTCCTCCTGTGTGTCGGTCGAAGTGGGCTCTGATGGCAGATCGTCAGGTGACGTCTCAAGGCTCATCACGCCAGCCCTCCTTATGCAAAGATGGCATCAACAGTGCTGTCAGAGATTGTACCATAGGCACTCGGCGGGCGGCAGTGCGGCTCTGAGGAGATCGGTGACAGGTAACCTACTAGCAAGACACGTGCCAGCACAGGCCTGTCACCGACGATTCTCAGCGCGCATAATCAACCGCGCGCGTCTCACGAATAATAGTCACCTTGATTTGACCGGGGTACTGCAAGCTCTCCTCGATCTTCTTGGCGACATCGCGGGCCAGGTGGATACTGGCCAGGTCATCTATCTGGTCTGGCTGGACCATCACGCGCACCTCGCGTCCAGCCTGAACCGCGAAAGCACGCTGCACGCCGGGGAACGACGTAGCGACCGTCTCGAGGGCCTCGAGGCGTTTGATATAGAGGTCAAGCGTCTCGCGGCGGGCGCCGGGGCGACCGCCCGAGATCGCATCAGCAGCAATAACGAGGAAGGCTTCGACCGTGGTGGGCTCCTCGTCGTGATGATGGGCGGCGATCGCGTGAACGATCGCGGGCGAGCGACCCAGGCGGCGCGCGATATCGGCGCCGATCAAAGCGTGGGGCCCCTGGACCTCGTGGTCGACGGCCTTGCCGATATCGTGGAGCAGGGCCGCCGTCTTGGCGATATTAATATTGCCCCCGAGCTCGGCGGCCATATGCGCCGCCAGGAGCGAGCACTCGAGCGAGTGCTGGAGCACATTCTGCCCGTAGCTGGTGCGGTACTTCAGCCGCCCCAGGAGTTTGATCAGGTCGGGGTGAAGGCCCTGCACATTGGCCTCGTAGGCCACGCGCTCGCCCTCCTCGCGCATAACGGCGTCGATCTCAACCTGGGTTTTCTGCACCACCTCCTCGATGCGTGAGGGGTGGATACGTCCGTCCTTTAGCAGCTTGATCAAGGCGACCCGGGCCACCTCGCGGCGCACGGGGTCGTGGCACGAGAGGGTGACGGCCTCCGGGGTATCGTCGACGATTATATCGACACCGGTGAACTGCTCGAAGGCCCTGATATTGCGGCCCTCGCGGCCGATGATCCGGCCCTTCAGCTCCTCGCTTGGCAAATTCACCGTAGAGACGGTAATCTCGGCCACATAGTCACTGGCCGAGCGCTGGATAGCGAGCCCGATTATCTTGCGGGCCGTCTTATCGGCCTCCTCGCGGGTCTGCTGCTCGATCTCGCGGATGCGGCGGGCCGCATCGTCGCGGGTCTCGCGCTCGACCTGGGCCAGGATAATCTCGCGGGCCTCATCGCGGCCCAGCTGCGAGATGCGCTCAAGCTCAGTCACCTGAGTAGCCTTGAGGCGCTCAGCCTCCTGGTACAGCTGCTCGATCGAGCGCTCACGGGTTTGGAGCTGCCGGTCGCGGCGCTCCAGCCCCTCGAGCTTCCGGTCGAGGTTCTCCTCCTTCCGTTGCAGGCGCTCTTCCTGCTTCTGCAAGCCCTGGCGCGACTCGCGCAGCTCGCCCTCGGCATCATTTCTGATGCGCAGGGCGTCATCTTTGGCCTGCAGCAAGACCTCCTTCTGCTGGGAGCGGGCCTCTTCAAGGAGTAGCCGGGCCTCGGCCGACTTCTGCTGAGCCAGGGAGTTGACACCGTTGTTGACCCATGCGATGCCCAGGCCAGCGCCCGCGGCCATTCCGACTACTAGGGCCAGCGCGACCCAGAGTAGCTCTATCACTGTAGCCTCCTATGCGGTTGTTAAGGTGCATCAAGCGGGGCGTCACCGTGGGGGGTGAGCCCCGTTGTGCTAGGGTAGGCCAGGTATGGGATTAGGCTCCTTAAGTATGCTAATAATACTGACGCTGACTCGTGCTGTCAAGAATTTCCTTATTCTGACAGGTACAGAGCACTTTTTGCGGCGCCTGTTGCCCCTGCCAGGGGCTTCTGGTATAATCGGCGCGAGCCGCCGTGGTGCGATTCAGCTTCGCACTGCCTGGGCCACCCTATAACTACCGTACCCTCATGTCCATCCGGGCAGGCGCGTCCCCGGCGCCTAGACAGGCTCTTGTAGGAGGCTTTACAAATGTTCCGGACACCCTGGCGGGCCGTGCTGCTCGCCGCCTTGCTCTGCGCGGCCACCCTGTTTCTGGCCACGTGCGGCGGGCAAGGGAGCGCCCAAGGCTCGCCGCTGTATGTCCAACAGGTGACGAGCAACCCCCAGGACTATAACGGCAAAGCGATCACCGTAGATGGGGCCTATCTTTGGCGCCCCGGAGACCCGACCCTCTCCGTGCTCGCCCTTGGCGTCAGCACCCTCGACAACGGCCTCGACGCCCAGCCCCTGGGCGAGACGATCTGGCTCGAGGGCTTCCCCGCCGAGGTGACGTCCTCGCTCCACCGCCCCGGCGACGCCGTCTACGGCTTCGTCCGCGTCGACGGCCAGTTCAGCTCGGGCGGCGGCTTTGGCCCCGATGGGCAGTACCAGCACCAGATCACCGTCACCAACGCCGAGTCGATCGAGCAGGTCAAGCGTGTCGAGAATCGCATCGACGACAAGCCCCTTGGCGACGGCAAGGTCAGCCTCTTCGAGCTCCAGCGCAACCCCACGCAGTACAATGGCCAGAGGGTCACCACCCAGGGCTATTACTTCTGGAACTCGGTGATCTATGTCCTCGCCGAGGGCATCTCGACCGAAGAGGACGGCACCAGTCCTCAGCCGATCGGCACCCCGATCTGGATGGAGGGCTTCCCACCCGACAAGTCGGCCCAGCTGAATGTCGGCCCAAACAATAGCTACGTCTGGGGCCCCGTCGAGGTCACCGGCACCTTCCAGACCGGCGGCGGATTTGGCAAAGACGGTGCCTACCAGAGTATGTTCACCGTCGAGTCGGCCGCGCCGCTGCAGCCGTAGCGCTGCGCCCACCGGGAAGGTCCAAGGGAGGGCCGAGCCCTCCCTTGAATAGTTTCTGTCACCGCGGGCCTGTCGCGGAGCGACCGATGTACTACTTCATTGAGCCAATGGCCGAGGAGGATATCCCTCACGTCCAGGCGATCGAGAGCCAGAGCTTCACCACACCTTGGTCGGCCAACACCTACCGCCGCGAGATCCGCAACACCCAGAGCTGCCGCTACGTCGTCGCTCGCGCCAGCGCCGCGCCCCCGGCGCCTAGCCCCGCAGCCCCCGCGGCCGCCCCGCGCCGGGCCGGGATCTTGAGCCAGCTCGTCGAAGTCCTCTTTCCTCAGCCCGAGCTTCCCACTAGCGCGAGGCCCATCGTCGGCTACGGCGGCCTCTGGCTCACCGTCGACGACGCCCATATCACCACCATCGCCGTCGAGCCGGCCCAGCGCGGCAAGGGCATCGGTGAGCTGATCCTCAGCGCGCTGATCGATCACGCCTACGAGCTCGGCGCGCGCCAGATCACGCTCGAGGTGCGGGTCAGCAACACCTCCGCCCAGCGCCTCTATCTCAAGTATGGCTTCCAGCCGGCCGGCACCCGCACCCGCTACTACACCGATAACGGCGAGGACGCCCTGATTATGTGGACCGACCCGATCGATACCCCCGTGTACCGATCGCGCCTCTCTGAGCTGCGCAGGCAGCTCTTCGCGCGGCTCCAGCAGCAGGCCTAGGCTTGCTCGCCTGCGGCTCGCTTCGGCAAGGG
>JAAXUL010001258.1 GCA_013336035.1 Chloroflexales bacterium | reverse complement strand
CGGGGAAGATGACCTATAACCGTAGCGCGCCGCGACCGCGCTACGGTTTTATCCTGGATGATGTGCCAGATCTTTCGACCCTTCGTCTGCCGCCAACGTGGGCCACCGAGACCAGCCCAGGCAATCACCAGGTCGGCTATACCTGCACCGACTTGTTGACCCCTTCCCAGGCGAAGCTGCTGGCCCAGGGCGCTGCTCTTCGGGCCGGTGCTGACCCTTCCGGTTCTGATGCCGAGCAAGTTATCCGCCCTCCTGGGACACTCAACACCAAACCGAAGTGCGCTGGACGGGCGGGTGATCCGAAGCAAGGGCGAGAGCCCGAGGGCTGGACGGTACGGCTTGTGTTCGCCAATGGGCCGCGCTACACGTTGGAACAGCTCGCGGAGGCTTTTCTTCCTGGCGGCCTGGCGGCATTGGGTGCTGCCCGGCATCGTCCCCCAAGAACGAAGTCGCAGGATAGCACACCTGTCGATACCGCGTTCTTGGCCCGCCTCCCCGATGGAGCATTCTTGATGGCGAGTCCGCGCTATCGCACTCTCTTTCGCACCCGCCGGCAGCTTGCGCAGCTTGCCCGCGGTGAAGCCGTGGTTCTGCCAACCAAGTACGGGCTGCGCGGCTCGGGCAGCGAGCAGGTCGCGGTGCTTATCCAGAACCTTCTTACTGTGGGCCGCCCTGGCGTTGATGGGAATATGGTGCCTGGGCTGGGGGCGCCGCCCGAGGATGAGATCCGCGCGCTCGCGCTGTTCTGGCGCCAGCGCCTCCGGCCCGACGACGAGCTTGCTCACTATCTCGCCGATGTCGAGCACCTTATCACGATGTATCGGCCCGCGGGCTATGCTCCTGAGCCGACCCGGGTGACTGGCGAGTCTATTCCCTCGTATCAGGAGCTTTTACCTGCACGAAAGCGTGGCCGTCCACGTGGGTCGCGTGAGCGCACAGCCCGAGCGTTGCTCGCGTATTCCACTGCCCTGCCGCTCGATAAGGACGGGTATGCCGATACGACGACCGCGGCATTGGCACGGGCGCTGAAGTGCTCGTCGGCGTATGTCACGGATCTTCTGGCCGAGCTTCGCGCGGAAGGCATTGTGGAGACCCGCACAAAAGCGCGCGGGCTTGCCCTGCGGGTTATTCCTCAGAAGGGGGCATTTTTGTATGACCCTCATACAAAAATCGAGGGGGCATTTTTGTATGAGGGTCATACTTCAAGCGTGGTATTGCCCATTGAGACGCGGAAAGAAGCGGATGGCTCACAGGGGAGTACACGCCCGGCCGCCCCGTCCCCCTCTTCTTTGTCTGGGAAGCCAGATACGTACGCCGCTCCATCCATCCATCTCGGGGGCCTGTCTTCGTGTGATCCTCTGCCCTCAACGCCAACTTTGGCGTTTCCGGCTGAGGGCTGCGGGGAACATACGGCTGCATTGGGGGACGCGCGTGTAGCCGCGGCTGCGTGCGATGAGGTTGATGGAGGTGGGCCTGCGGCGCCTGCCGTGACGACCACACCGGCTGTGGAAGCAGACGTCTTGGCGCCGATAGATAATCTGAGCCTGGTGGAGCCCGACGCTGTATCCAGGCGCCCATTGAGCGCCATCGAGCTCTGCCGACATTTCGAGCAGGTCAGCCTTGCCGAGATGCAGCACAGCGCGGCCCGATTGGAGGAGCTACGACGCACCTATGTCGCGGCCGGTATGCTTCCTGCGCGCCTCGTCGATCAGGCCGGCGGCCAAGAGATCGCTCTCGTCGGCACGTAGGACGACCAGCAGCGTGAGAGGGGCATACGATTCAAATGTCAGACGCTACGGCAGTTCTCCCTTCGATACCGATGACGTTTTCGTTCTTGATATTGCATATGGTCCAAAGCTTTACACGATATCGTATTAAATTCTCATGAATTGCGAGGAAATCCTACCTGCGAAATGCTCAGTGGCTACTGTTGTCGCGGTAGCCCATTGGAATACCTCGCGTTTGGCCGGCGTCAGAGCTCGGTAGGTACGGTGCAAGACCCGGCCGGTGTGGAATCCACAACCACCTCGACGCCGTCCATCAGCGCGAAGAGCCGCTCGATGTCGCGGGCGCTGTTCTCGGTCGCCACCTCCAGGATGCCTGAGTCGCAGGCGATGCTCTGGAGCCGGGCCAGCGCGTCATGCTGGGCCTGCTGGCGTAGCTCCTCGTCGAGATGCACCAGGCCGAGGAGGCCAGTCTGGATATTCATCGCCTTCAGCTCCGTGACGCTGACGTTCAGTAGCTCGGCCGGCGGTAGCGTGATGTGGATCATCTTGCCGTCGGCCGAGACCTGCACGTCGTCGGCGGTCAGTTTGCTCAAGTTGATGCCGGCCACGACCGTCCCGTCGGAGATGAAGATCGCCTTCTGCGCGTCCTGCCAGGCCTTCCACCAGGTGCCGGCCTTGTTCTGCGGCACCACCGCCTCCATATGAAAGGCCGCGGCCTCCAGGCTATTGAGTGCCTGGATACGTCGCAAGATGCCCTGGCCGTCGATGGCCGTGCTTGTCTCGGGCAGCGGACGGAGTAGGTTAGCGAT
>JAAXUL010001257.1 GCA_013336035.1 Chloroflexales bacterium | reverse complement strand
GGCGCGCGGCCTACCGGCGGCTGGTCTACGACGACCCGCGCTTCCTGGCCTACTTCCGCGAGGCCACCCCGATCGCCGAGATCAGCCGGCTGCGCATCGGCTCGCGCCCGGCCTCGCGCCGCAAGAGCGACCGCATCGAGGACCTGCGCGCTATCCCCTGGGTCTTCAGCTGGATGCAGAGCCGCCACACCCTGCCGGGGTGGTACGGGCTAGGCGGCGGCCTGGCCGAGTACGCCCGCGAGGACCCCGCGCGGCTCGCGCTGCTGCGCGAGATGTACCGCGAGTGGCCCTTCTTCAAGACTCTGATCGACAACGCGCAGCTGATCATCGCCAAGGCCGATATGGGCATCGCGCGGCGCTACGCCGATCTGATGGCCGACCAGGGCCTGGCCGAGGCTGTCTTCGCGACTATGTGCGCCGAGCATGAGCGCACCGTGCGTATGATCTGCCAGGTGGCCGAGGTCGAAGCTATCCTGGGCGCCCAGCCCGTGCTCCAGAAGGCTATCCGCCAGCGCAACCCCTATATCGACCCCCTGAGCTATATTCAGATCGAGCTGCTGCGCCGCCTGCGTGCCGCCCCCTCAGGGCCGGAGCAGGAGGCGCTTGAGACCGCGGTGCTTATGTCGATCAATGGGATCGCGGCGGGGCTCAAGAACACGGGCTAGGGCGTGTCTCAAGGCCACCGTACCGTCTGCTCGGCGGGGCCGCCGACTGCGCGCATCGCGGCGACGCGATGGCGCGCGTGGGCGACCGGCACCGGCAGCAGAACGGTCGCCGGCTCGACGCCAGCGCCAGGCTGCGCCCGGTTGAGATCGCTGCACCAGTCGATGCCGTCAAGCAGGTAGGCGTAGGCGTAGGTTCGCGCGGGGGTCAGGGTCAGCGTGACCTCCCAGTACTGCTCGCCGCGACGCATTGGGGTCGCGATCGTGCTCCAATTGTTGAAGTCACCGACGAGGTGTACCCTGTCAGCCCATATCGAGGCCGGCAATCGGAAGAGGACGGCCACCGTTTCACCTACAATGGGAAGCTGGATAATCATGGGGCACTCCTCATAGCGCCGTAAGCGGCGGCGCGCCGGCCCGCTACCGGCGAATTCGCGTTCGCCACGCGCCTCGACGCGGCGTATTATGCATAGACCGGTCATCGGACAGGAGCTTTGGTAGTGTCTCACACAGCTCGGAGACCTCTGGGTGCGCGGTGTCATACACCTCGATATCCGCCATATCGCGGCGTGGGTCCTCGCGCAGCAGAATGGTGGTCGCACCCTGGGTCATGACTGTGAGCGTAGCGCCTGACGCTTCCCGCTGGAGCAGCGACTCATTCACAAAGCCGTGGGCTGCCAATGCGGACTCAACAACTGGCAGTAGCTCTCGCAGGCAGGTGTAGCACTCCATATTGCGCGCTCCTGTTTCCGCTCGCTGCACCCTTCCACATTCCCATCAAGGCCAGCGGCGCATCACCGATGCCGGACGTACTCTGATACACTGAGCGTATCACGCCGCCCCACATCCGTCACTTCGTAGCAATACGGGACGCAGGCGCGGCATGATGCGGACAAGAGGGCGAAAAATGCGGGACGAGGGCCAAAGTAGGCGCTAAAATGGGCACGTAGCCCTACGCAAGACGCACTCCGTAATTGTACGGAGGGGCCCCATTACCAGGAGATCTGTCGGTTAAAGCGCACCGTCGCACGTTCGCCTATGATTGCACCAGCGCTGCTGATCGTCACCGGGCATCCGACCACCGGGAAGACGACCCTCGCGTCTCACCTCGCCGCCGAGCTCTCGCTCCCGCTGCTTAGCAAAGACATGCTCAAGGAGACGCTGTTTGATACGCTGGGCAGCCGCGACCGCGAGTGGTCACACCAGGTGGGCGTCGCGGCGATCGCTCTGCTCTACCGGCTGGCCGGGGTGCTGCTTGGGGCCGGCCGGCCGCTGATCATCGAGAGCAACTTCCGCCCCGACCTGGACACGCCGCGTATGCTCGATCTGCGCGCGCGCCACCCCTTCCGGCCCGTGCAGCTGCGCTGCGTGGCCTCGGGCGAGGTGATGGCCGAGCGCTACCTGCGGCGCATCGCGGCGGGCCAGCGCCACCCCGGACACTGCGAGTCCCCCGACGCGGCCGAGGTTGTCCGGGTGCGCGGCCATATCGAGCCCCTGGCCCTGGGCGGCGCTGTGCTGACCATCGACACCACCGACCTGGCCGACATCAATATGGCCGCGATCACCGGCTGGGCCGGCGCCCACCTCGCGGGCGATCCGCCGCCTCTCGCGGAGTAGCGCCTCGGCCGCCGAGCGCGCGTGGCCCGCTCGCGCTCACTTTCCAATGCAGAAGCGCGAGAAGATTACGTCAAGTAGATCGTCGCCGACGGTCTCGCCCGTGATCTCGCCCAGGGCGTTGAGCGCGGCGGTCAGGTCGCCGCCCAGCAGGTCAGTGGGGTGGCCCTGCTCCCACCCGGCGAGGGCGCCGGCCAGGTGCTCGCGGGCGCGGCGCAGGGCGTCACGGTGGCGCGGGCTGCTGACCAGGCGGGCCTCGC
>JAAXUL010001256.1 GCA_013336035.1 Chloroflexales bacterium | reverse complement strand
GTGGGGCATGGCCGGCGCCAGCAGCCTCAGCACCGCGTCAAAGGTGATCGCGATCGCCGCCCGCGCTGCCTCGCGCTCAGCGCCTGCGCTGCCGTAGAGCCGGCCCTTGACCAGCTCGAGGTACTGGTCGCAGAAGGTCCCCCAGAAGAAGCGCTCGGCAGCCTCGAGCCCCCCCGCGTAGTCGTAGGCCCGCCAGCGCGCCGTCGCCTCCTCGATGACGCCCTGCAGCGTCGAGAGCAGCCAGCGATCCGTTGGAATAGAGGCTGGAGACTGCAGGGTAGAGCGATCCGAAAGCTTCGCTTTCTCTAATTCTTCATTCTCTATGCCGCGCGCGAAGCGCGCGGCGTTCCACAGCTTGGTGACAAGGCGCCGGCCCTGGCGCATCGTCTCCTCGTTGATCGGCTGGTCGCTGCCCAGGCTCGCCCGGCAGGCCCAATAGCGCATGGCGTCGGCCCCGTGGCGCTCGATCAGGGCGCTGGGCATGACCGGCGCGTTGCCCTTCGACTTGCTCAGCTTGCGCCCCGATGGGTCGAGGGCGTGCCCCGAGAGCATCACCGTGCGCCAGGGCAGCTCGCCGAAGTGGAACAGCGACTTGACGATCGTGTAGAAGGTCCAGGTGCGGACAATCTCGTGGGCCTGGGGCCGCAGCTGCATCGGGAAGAGTCGCCGGTACAGCTCGGGCTCGTCGAGCATGCGCGCGGCGATCTGCGGGCTGACCGACGAGGTGAACCAGGTGTCCATAACGTCAGGGTCGGGCCTCAGGTCGCTGCTGCCGCAGTCGCAGGCCCGCGGGGGCGCATCGGTCACCGGGTCGACCGGCAGCTGGGCCTCGTCGGCCAGGATGAGCGCGCCGCAGTTGGTGCAGCGCCAGGCCGGGAAGGGGACGCCGAAGGCGCGCTGGCGCGAGACGCACCAGTCGTAGGCCAGCCCGCTGACCCAGCTCTCGTAGCGGGCCAGCATCTGGGCCGGCCGCCACTCGATCCTGCGCCCCGCCTCCAGCAGCTCCTGCTTCGCGTCGAGGATGCGGACGAACCACTGGCGCGTCTCGAGGATCTCGAGCGGCGTGCCGCAGCGCTCGTGGACGCGGACGGTCTGCCCGATCTGGCGCTCGTCGCGCAGGGCCCCGGCCGCGCGCAGGTCGTCGAGGATGCGCGCCCGGGCCTCGGCCAGGCTCAGGCCGCTGTACGGGCCGCCATGCTCGCTCATCCGCCCCTGCCGCGTGATCAGCGGGATGAGCGGCAGCCCGTGGTCGCGCCACCACTGCACATCGGCCGCGTCGCCGAAGGTGCAGCACATAACCGCGCCGCTGCCCTTCGTGGGGTCAACATACTTGTCGGCCAGAATAGGGACGCGCCGGCCGGTCAGGGGCGCGATCGCCTCGCGCCCGACAAGCCCCCGGAAGCGCGCGTCCTTCGGGTGGACGAAGACCGCGACACAGGCGGGCAGCAGCTCGGGGCGCGTGCTGGCGACCTCCAGGCTCGCCCCACCATCCAGGCCGAAGGCCAGATTGTAGAAGGACCTCTCGCGCTCGATGTCTTCGATCTCGGCCTGGGCGACGGCGGTCTCGCACTCGACGCACCAGGGGTTGGGGGCCTGGGCGCGGTAGACGCGGCCCTTGCGGTAGAGGTCGATGAACGACCACTGGGCCGTGCGCCGCGCGCTGGGGTCGATGGTCGAGTAGCGCCGGCTCCAGTCGACGCTCATGCCGAGGCGCTTCCAGAACTGCTCGAAGCGCACCTCGACCTCGGCCGAGGTCTCGAGGCAGGCCTGGATGAAGGCGGCCCGGCCGACATCGCGCGCCCTGATGCCGCGGCTCCGCTCGACGAAGCGCTCGGTGGGCAGGCCGTTGTCGTCGAAGCCGAAGGTGTAGTAGACGCTGAGGCCCTGCATGCGCCAGAAGCGGACCATGGCCTCGGCCTGGACGTAGGAGTAGACGTGGCCGATGTGGATCTCGCCCGAGACGGTGGGCGGCGGCGTGTCGACGGCGAAGATCGGACGTGGGTCGCTGGGGTCGAACGCGTAGGTGCGGGCATCAGACCAGGCGGCCTGGATGCGGGGCTCGGCCTCGGCCGAGTCATAGCGCGGGGGGAGAGACATTAGATTGGGCTCCTTGGGTGCTCAGGAGCCGCGCGGCGAGGGGCCGCCGTCATCCTCGCGGCGACAGGCCGACGAGGGTGGGCGCGCCCGCCGCGCAGCTCGACGGCTGCAAACGGCTGCGTCGTACACCTGCTACGTCGTCGTCTACCACGAAATACCTCCTCGCAACAAAGGCTCGGCACACCATACTGCGTGCCGAGCCTCAGGATAAAGCGCCCGCGGCCCTATGTCAACTAGCTTAAGACCGAGGCCTTCAGCTCTCGCGCTGCCCTATGACGGCGCTCACGCGACCATCGGTAGGTAGACCCGGTGCTGATCCTGGGTCGGTGTCTCCGGTGTCTCCGGCGTCGGTGTCTCCGGCGTCGGTGTCTCCGGCGTCGGTGTCTCCGGCGTCGGTGTCTCCGGCGTCGGTGTCTCCGGCGTCGGCGGGGCCTCGTTGTCGG
>JAAXUL010000031.1 GCA_013336035.1 Chloroflexales bacterium | reverse complement strand
CCATTGGCGGGAAGGTCGCGTTGCGATCTGCCTCGGGGTTGTGCGCGTTGAGATAGGTGCGGAACACAATGCTCGGCAGCGGATAGGGGCTCTGGTTGAAGTAGGTGATCACCTCAGTCGCAGCGACGGTGCGGTCTGGCGGCGCAACCGAGATGCTCATGGTATGGTGCGATGTGTTCTGCCAGTACTTCTCCGTGGGTTTGCCGTCGGCGCCACGCGAGCCGATCAGGTAGGGAGTTTTGGCCCAGACCGGTAGCTCCAATTCCTGGGTACCGGCGGGCGCGGCGGTGGGCGCGGCGGCTGCCTCGGTTGGCGCGGCAGTGGGCGCCACTGCGGCAGTGGTCGGCGCGGCGGTGGGCGCGGCGGCCTCGGTGGTCGGAACGGCGGTGGGTGCTGGCGCCTGGTTGGCGCACGCCGACAGCAGCAGGGCGACGAGCATGATGAGCGGGGCCAGAATCTGGGGGAAGCGCTTGATCATCACGTATGTCCTGGTGGTAAAACAGCGGGGAGAGTCAGGCCCTCCCCGCAAGCCGATTGGCCGCTCGCGATAGCACTAAAATCGGTGGGCTTCCTTCAGCGGCGGGAACTCAGCTGGGATGGTCTTGCCGTACAGCCAGGTATCCCACACCGCGCTCAGGTCGCGCCCGGCGATCCGCTCGGCGGTGGCGATGAAGTCCGCGGTGACGACTGGCTTTGCCTTGTGCTCCTCGTAGAAGGTGCGCAGGATAGTGAAGAAGGCCTCGTCGCCGACCTCCATACGCAGGTTGTGCAGCGCCAGCGAGCCGCCCGTGTAGGTCGACACGAAGAGCAGGGAGACGCTCGAGTCAACCGGCGGGAACACCTCCCCCGGCTTGAGCTGGGGCAGCCCCGGCACCTGGCCGAACATCTTTCCGTTGTTGACCTGCTGGTCGTACTGCTCCTTGATCATGGCATTGTACGCTTCGACGCCCTGGGTCTTCTCGATCCACAGGGCCTCCGCATACTTGGCAAAGCCCTCGTGCAGCCAGAGATCGCTCCAGTTGGCCGCGGTAAGCGTGTTGCCGTACCAGTGGTGGAACAGCTCGTGGACCATGTCGAGCTGGCCCTTGCCGCCGCTCACGACGTCGTCGTCAAAGATCGAGAGGGTCTGGGTCTCGAGGGCCGACTTATCGACGAAGCCCGGCACCACAATCGAGCCGTACACATCGAAGGGATACTTGCCCAGCAGCTTCTCGAGGAAGACCATCACGTCGCTGGTCACGTCGAAGCTGTCGATCACAGCCTGATCGGTGCCCTGCGGGAAGTAGTTGCGGATGGACACACCGTTGGGCGCCTTGCTCTCGCGCAGCTCGAACGGGCCGATGGCGACGAGCGCGAGCTCGCTGACCATCGGCTGGGCCATCTCCCAGACGTAGGTCTTCGTGTCCGCGTCAACGGGGATGACCTCCTGTAGTACGCCGTTGGCGGTGGCAACGTTGGGATCATCGACGGTGATGCGGAAGGTGTAGGTCGCCTTGTCGATCAGGGTGTTGTTCGAGGGGAACCAGGTCATCGAGCCGTCGGGCTGGCCTATGGCCGCGAAGTAGCCGGGGCTCCACTCCTTCCAGCCGGTGGTGGTCTGGAGGGGCGCCAGCGCCGGATCCGCGTAGGGCTGCGGCTGGCCCGCATAGGCCACAGCGACGGTGAAGGTCGCCCCGGCGGCGATGGGGCTGGCCGGGGTAATCTGCAGTTCCTGCCCGCTGCGGCTGAAGGTGGCCGCGGCGCCGTCGACCGTCACCGCGCTGACGTCAAGGCCCAGAAAGTCGAGGTCGAAGCTCGGCAGCGTGTCCGTCGCCAGGGCCTCGATGGTGGTCGTCCCGGCGATCGTGCTGGGGTCGGGCGCCGCCGTCAGCTCAATCGTGTAGTGCTGGACGTCGTAGCCCGTGTTCCCCTCCAGCGGGTAGTACGGGTCGCCGACGGTTGCCGCCACGGGGATAGCCGTCGGGGCGACGGTGGGCGCTTCGGTCGGGGCAGCCGTCGGTACGGCGGCCTCGGTAGGCACGGCGGCCTCGGTAGGCACGGCGGCCTCGGTAGGCACGGCGGTAGGCGCCTGGGCCACCGGGCCGCCACACGCTGTGAGCAGCGTAGCGGCGAAGACCAGACTCAGGAACAGGCTGCGCAGCGGTGATCGGTTCATAGATTGTTTCCCTTCAAGCTGGCTGAGATCATCGCGCAGGTTCGCCGCGCGTCTGGCCGAATCCTTGGTGCAGGCCAGCCCGCTACGACAGCGGGACGAACGTCAGCCTGCCGCCGTCGGCCATTAGCTCGATGACCAGGTCATTGCCGTCAAAGCGGTAGAGCGCCGCGCTTGGCAGGAGCTTGAGCAGCCGCTCGCTGTACGAGTTCTTGCCGCAAGCTGCCGCCGTCACCGGGCCGAGTGTGAGCGTCAGCGTGCCGTCAGCGGCCTGGTAGCTGCCGACGGCCTGGTTGCAGTCGGCCTTGACGGCCAGGCTGCCGTCAGCGTTGAAGGTGAGGGTGTAGTCGGGCGTAGTGCTGATGGTCGCAATGATCTCGGTCGGGCCTTTAAACGTGACCCACTGCCAGGCGTTCGCCTGGAGCTTTGCCAGCTTATCGGCCGGCGTGAGCACAGCGGTGGGCGTGGCGGTCTGGTTCCCGCAGGCAGACACGAGCAGCGCGAGCACGATCACGATCAGGGTGCTTGTCAGACGGTTGGCCATGGTGGTGTGTCCTTTCTGCAATAACATGGAGATATGTGGTGTCTCGCGCAGGGGCCTGCGGTCCTTCCGTGCCTCCCGGCTTTCGGCAGGCCGTCAGGCCAGCACCTCCTCCTTGCTCTGCTTGCCGATCCCACGCAGCAGCCAGAGACCGTACAGCGCGAGCGGCAGCGGGATCAGGAGCCCAAACAGGGGGTTGCTCGACCCTGCCGTCGCGGCCCCTGCCGTAACCGACAGACCCATAATGAAAATCGCGAAGTCCCACAGGCCGTGGATCAGCATCGCGGGGTAAATCGACCTGGTGCGCAGGCGCACCGCCAGCAGCCAGATGCCCGACAGCGTGGCCGCGCCCGCCTGCGACAGCGCCCCGGCGAAATCGCCCGTCAGAAAGCCGTTGAAGGCGTGGATCGCCCCGAACAGGAACGAGGTCAGCAGGATCGCCGGCCAGACCGCCAAGCTGGGCAGCAGCCCCTGGAAGAGGATCCCGCGGCACATCAACTCCTCGTGGACGCCGACGAGCAGGGTGTTGATCAGGACGAACAGCACGACCGTGGTCGAGGGCAGCCCCGTCGCCAGGGCGACCCCGAGAAAGAGCAGAATGAGCAGCGCCGCCGGCCAGATCACGAGCCAGCTACTCGGCGGCGCGGCGGGCTTCAGCCCGACCCGCCGCTGCCACTTGAAGAAGAACGTCACGCCCAGCAGCAGCACGACGGCGGTGACGAAGACGATGTTGACCTGGGTCTTGACAAGATCGTCGAGGTTGCTGACGTTGCCGAAGACCACACTCTGCCCACCGATGATCAGCAGCCCCCAGAGGACGTACACGCCCAGCGTGATGCCCAGGCTATTCGGGCGGGGCGCCTTTGCCGCCTTCGTCACCATTTCATGGTCCTATCTTTCTACCCCCTCGCTCCGGTGTGCGGAGCGAGGGGCGCCTGTCAGGCGTAGCTACCGCTCCATCAGGTAGGTGCGGAACCAGCTGATCTGCTCCTGCGCGCCATACAGCTCGTAGGCAGACCTGAGCTCGAGAGGCAAGCTCCAGAAGCCGTGGCCAGCGTCCTGGAACTTGAGCAGCTTGGCCGGCACCTGGTTGTTGATCACCTGGAGCATGTAGTTCTCCATCAGGGTGACCGGCAGGAAGTCAGCCGTTCCGTGGAAGGCCAGCAGCGGCGTGCGCACCCGGCCGGCGTTATAGGCCGGCGAGTCGCGGCGGTACTCCTCGACGGCCGCCTGGGGCGGCAACCCCTGGAACACGGGCGCCAGGGTAGGGTAGCCGCGGCTCCACTCGGTGAAGACGTCGACCAGCGAGCACTGGGCGTGGGCCGCGTCGTAGGTGTTCGGGTGGCGTATAATGCTCTGGTTGGTGAAGTAGCCGCCGTACGAGCAGCCCACAATGCCGACCTTGTTCGCCCAGCCCCTGGCCCGCAGCTGATCCACGATCTCGGCCTGGGCGTCAATATCGATCTGCCCGAAGTTCGTGCCGTCGTACAGGGCCTCGAAGCGCTCGCGCCCCACGCCGGGGCGCCCGTAGAGCGGCACGATCAGTAGGCCGAAGCCGAAGTTCGGCAGCAGCGCATACGGCTGCTCGACCGTGCTGTGCCATTCGTTGAACAGCGCATTTTGCGGCCCGCCCTCCTGCCAGACGATGATCGGCAGGTTCTTCGGCGGGAAGGGCGCGTCAGCGGGCAGAATCAGCACGCCGCTGTGGGTCGTGCCGTCGCGCAGCGTGAAGGCGACCGGCTGCTGCTTGGTCCGGCTAAACTGGCGGACTGCCTCGTAGTCCCAGGTCAGACGAGTCAGGCCCGTCCCATCCCAGCGCATCCGGTAGATCTCGGGCGGGTCGGTGTATGAGGTGTAGACGAAGACGAGCTCGCGCGATTGGTTGCTCGCCTTGATGTTGAAGTAGCCGCCGGCCCGGTCGGCGAGGTCGCGGAACTCGCCCGAGCGCAGGTTGTAGTAGTAGGGGCGGCGGTCGAGCCGGTTCTGGGCCTCGATGATTACCTCGTCGGGTGAGACGAACTCGGCCCGCACCTGTCTCCCAGTGGCGTCGATCTCGCTCCGCTCCAGGCGCCGGATCTCCTTCAGGCTGGCGGCGTCCCAGAAGCGCAGGTGCCCGCCGGAGCGGAACTCAGAGTAGTACACGGGGTAGCGCCGCCCGCGCAACTGGGCCGGCGTCTCCATGCGCGTCAGCAGCGTGCGGTTGTCGGGGCTCCAGCTGACGCCGGCGAAGACCGCGCCGTCGCCATTTGCCGCCCGCACCGTGCGCACCGCGCCGCTGGCGAAGTCCAGCAGCACCAGCTGGTTGCCCTGGAGCCAGGGGTTCTGGGCCGGGGGCAGGTTGCCGGTCAGGTCGCGGTAGACCGGCTCCGACATGAGCGCGCCGTCGAAGCGGCGGTAGGTGCCGATATATTCCACGACGAGGGCCACGGCGAGCTGGCTACCGTCCTGGCTGAAGCTGGCATCGCTCACTTCTGCGCCCGGGGCAATCTGGACGATCTCGCGGCGCTCGCCGGTGACCGTGTCGAGGACCGAGAGCGTCGAGCCGGCCGTGATGCTACTGCGGCCGGGGCCGACCGTGCCGAAGGCCGCGGCAAAGTCACTCAGGGCGCGGGCGCGCGTGCCGACCGGCGGCTGGGGCATCAGCTCCAGACGCCCGGCGCTGCTGTCCGCCGTGCCCGGTAGCGTGGGCGGCGCCATCGGGGCCGCCAGGGCCGCGCCGGGGTTGGCCGGGTTCACCGGGGGCACCGAACCCAGCAGCACCTTCCGCCCGTCCGCCGAGGCGAGCACGGGGATCTGGTTGGCCAGGGGCAGCGTGCTCACCGCGCGCCCCTCGCCGGTGCGCCGGTCCCAGGCAAAGAGCGTGGGCTGGCCCGTGCTGGTGCTCAGGGCATAGAAGGCCATGGTGTTGGCGTCGAGCCAAAAGATGTTACTGAGCTGCGCGCCGAAGTCGCTGGGCAGCTTGAGGGGTACACTCGTGCCATCAGCGAGCGACATGAAGCCTGCGCGGCCCTTCCCCGACACGAACACCGTCGTGTCGTCGGGGCTGATCGGCGAGAACAAGACCAGAAACACGCTGCCCGTCTCGCTCTGCAGCCTGGCGATCTTCGCGACCTCATCGGCCGGCAGCAGGTTCGGGATCGGCCCTTTCGTGCCGTCCACCAGGTAGATGTTATTGCCCTGGTCGGTCACGGCGGGGTTGCCGCCCTGGGCCAGGGCCGGCCCGCCGGCCGCGACGAGCAGTGCCACGACGAAGAGCGCGTACAGGGTGGATTTCAGCCGCATTGGATCCTCCAGGTACTCAGGCATTGACGGCTATAGCACCGTGGCCGCGGCTTTTTACGTTACAGTCTTTGGGGTGGTGGGGAGGGCCGGGCCCTCCACATCCACCCGGTGCGGCGACTTCGGCCCCGCGCCGCCGCCTCGGCCATCAGCTATCGGCTATCGGCTATCGGCTATCGGCTATTTTCCATCAGATAGGTGCGGAACCAGATGATCTGCTCCTGGGCGCCATAGAGCTCGTAGGGCGGGATAAAGATGAAGCCGTGGGGGGCGTCCTGGAATTTCAGCAGCTTGGCCGGCACCTGGTTGTTGATCACCTGGAGCATGAAATTCTCCATCACGGTGACGGGGAGGAAGTCAGCCGTGCCGTGGAAGGCCAGCAGCGGGGTGCGCACCCGGTCGGCGTTGTAGGTCGGCGAGTCGCGCCGGTACTCTTCGACGGCCGCCTGGGGCGGCAGCCCCTGGAACCAGGGCACCAGATCGGGGTAGCCGCGGCTCCACTCGGTGAAGAGATCGACGATCGAGCACATGGTGTGGGCCGCGTCATAGGTGGTGGAGTGGCGGGTCACGCTCTGGGTGACGAAGTAGCCGCCGTACGAGCAGCCGGTGATGCCCACCTTGCTCGTCCAGCCCCTGGCCCGCAGCTGGGCCGCAATTTCGGCCTGGGCGTCGATGTCGATCTGCCCGAAGTTGGTGCCGTCGTACAGGGCCTCGAAGCGCTCGTGCCCGATCCCGTAGCGCCCATAGAGGGGCACCACCAGCAGCCCGAAGCCGAAGTTCGGCAGCAGCGCGAACGGCGCCTCGATCGTGCTATGCCACTCGTTTCTCATCGGGAGCGTCGGCCCGCCCTCCTGCCAGACGATGATCGGCAGGTTCTGCGGCGGGAAGGCCGCCTCGGCGGGCAGAATCAGCACGCCGCTGTGGGTCGTGCCGTCGCGCAGGGTGAAGGCGACCGGCTGCTGCTTGGTCCGGCTGTACTGGCGGATCGCCTCGTTGTCCCAGGTCAGACGCGCCAGCCCTGTCCCGTCCCAGCGCATCCGGTAGAGCTCGGGCGGGTCGGTGTACGAGGTGTAGATAAAGACGAGCTCACGCGAGCGCCTGCTCGCCGTGACGCTGGAGTAGCTGCCGGCCCGGTCGGCGAGGTCGCGGAACTCGCCCGAGCGCAGGTTGTAGTAATAGGGCCGCTGGTCGAGCCGATAGTGGCTCTGGATGATCACCTCGTCGGGTGAGACGAACTGGGCCTGCATCAACCCGAGCGTGGCGTCGATCTCGCTCCGCTCCAGGCGCCGTATCTCCTTCAGGCTGGCGGCGTCCCAGAAGCGCAGGTGCGCGCCGGAGCGGTACTGAATGTTGTACGTGGGGTAGCGCCGCCCGCGCAGGTGGGCCGGCGTCTCCATGCGCGTCAGCAGCGTACGGTTGTCGGTGCTCCAGCTGACGCCGATGAAGACCGCGCCGTCGCCGTCGGCCGCGCGCACGGTGCGCACTGCGCCGCTGGCGAAATCCAGCAGCACCAGCCGGCTGCCCTGCAGCCAGGGGTTCTCGGCCGGGGGCAGATTGCCGGTCGCGTCGCGGTAGCTCTGGCCCGACTTAAGCGCGCCGTCGTTGGTGCCGGTGCTGCCGCGCGGGGTATCGACAGACCCGACGTTCATCGTCACGGCGAACTGGCTGCCGTCCTGGCTGAAGCTGACCTCATTCACGCTCTCGCCCGGGGCGATCTGGACGACCTCGCGGCGCTCGCCGGTGGCGGTGTCGAGGACCGAGAGCGTCGAGCCGGCCGTGAGGGCGTTTTTGCCGTTGCCGACGAGCGGGTCGAAGAGCGCGGCAAAGTCAAGCAGGGCGCGGGCGCGCGTGCCGGCCGGCGCCTGGGGCATCAGCCCCGGGCGCCAGGCGCCGCTGTCCGAGGCCGTGGCCGCCAGGGACGCGCCGGGGTTGGCCGGGTCGACCGGGGGCACCGAGGCCAGCAGCAGCTTGCGCCCGTCCGCCGAGGCAAACACGGGGACCTGGTTCGCCAGGGTCAGGGCGCTCACCGCACGCCCCTGGCCGGTGCGCCGGTCCCAGCCATAGAGCGTGGGCATGCCCGTGCTCTTGCTCAGGCCATACAGGGCCAGGGTGCTGTCGTCGAGCCAGAAGAAGTTGCTGAACTGATCGGCGAAGTCGGTGGGCACTGTCCAGGGCATGCTCGTGCCATCGGCGAGCGTGATGAAGACCCCGCGGCCAAGCCGGTACAAGAACACCGTCTGGTCGTCGGGGCTGATCGGCGAAAGTAGGACCTGACTCGGGGCGCCCGTCTCGCCCTGGAGCCTGGCGATCTTCGCGACCTCTTCCGCCGGCAGCAGGTTCGGGATCGGCCCTTTGGTGCCATCCACCAGGTAGATGTTGTTCCCCTCGTCGGTCACGGCGGGGTTGCCGCCCTGGGCGAGGGCCGGCACGCCCGTCGCAACGAGCAGCGTCACCACGAAAAGCGCGAACAGGGTGGATTTCAATTGGGCCCTCCAGGTACTCAGGCGTCGTCGGCGATAGCGCGATAGACAAGGTCATCGTCTGCCCCTCGTGAGGTGAGGAGCGCAGGGCTTACCGCCCCATCAGGTAGGTGCGGAACCAGATGATCTGCTCCTGGGCGCCGTAGAGCTCGTAGGTAGCCGAAAGCTCTGGGGGCACGCTGAGGAATCCATGGCCGGCGCCCTGGAACTTGAGCAGCTTGGCGGGCACCTTGTTGTTGATCACCTGGAGCATGTAGTTCTGCATCACGGTGACGGGGAGGAAGTCATCGGTGCCGTGGAAGGCCAGTAACGGCGTGCGTATCCGCCCGGCGTTGTAGGCCGGCGAGTCGCGGCGGTACTCCTCGACGGCCGCCTGGGGCGGCAGCCCCTCCAATGCGGGCGTCAGGGAGGGGAAGCCGCGGCTCCACTCGGTGAAGAGGTCGACCAGCGAGCACATGGTGTGGGCGGCGTCGTAGGTGGTGGGGTGGCGCGTGATGCTCTGGTTGACGAAGTAGCCGCCGTACGAGCAGCCCACGATGCCGACCTTGCTTGTCCAGCCCTTCGCGCGCATCTGGGCCACGATCTCGGCCTGGGCGTCGATGTCGACCTGGCCGTAGTTGCTGCCTTCGTACAGGGCCTCGAAGCGCTCGGGCTCGGGCCCGAGCGCCCGTAGAGCGGCACCACCAGCACCCCGAAGCCGAAGTTCGGCAGCAGCCCGAACGGCGACTCGACCAGGCTCAGCCATTCGTTGCTCAACGAGGTCGCCGGCCCGCCCTCCTGCCAGACGATGATCGGCAGGTTCCTGGGCGGGAAGGGCGCGTCGGCGGGCGTGATCAGGACGCCGCTGTGGGACGTGCCGTCGCGCAGCGTGAAGGACACCGGCTGCTGCTTGGTCCGGCTGTACTGGCGGAGCGCTTCGTTGTCCCAGGTCAGACGCGCCAGGCCCGTCCCGTCCCAGCGCATCCGGTAGAGCTCGGGCGGGTCGGTGTACGAGGTGTAGACGAAGACGAGCTCGCGCGATTGGTTGCTCGCCCTGATGCTGACGTACTTGCCGGCCCGGTCGGCGAGGTCGCGGAACTCGCCCGAGCGCAGGTTGTAGTAGTAGGGCCGCCGGTCGAGCCGCTTCTGACTCTCGATGATCACCTCGTCGGGGGAGACGAACTGGGCCTGCATCAGACCGAAGGTGGCGTCGATCTCGCTCCGCTCCAGGCGCCGGATCTCCTTGAGGCTGGCGGCGTCCCAGAAGCGCAGGTGCGCGCTGGAGAGGTACTGCGGTACGTACAGGGGGTAGCGCCGCCCGCGCAGCTGGGCCGGCATCTCCATGTGCGTCATCAGCGTGCGGTTGTCGGTGCTCCAGCTGACGCCGACGAAGACCGCGCCGTCGCCATCAGCCGCGCGCATGGTGCGCACCGCCCCGCTGGCGAAGTCGAGTAGCACCAGCTGGTTGCCCTGCAGCCAGGGGCTCTCGGCCGGGGGCAGATTGCCGGTCACGTCGCGGTAGACCAGATCCGACATGAGCGCGCCGTCGAAGCCGCGCGGGGTGTCGACGCCCACCACGGTGAGTACGACGGCGAACTGGCTGCCGTCCTGGCTGAAGCTGACCTCGCCCACGGACGTGCCCGGGCCGAGCTGGGCGACCTCGCGGCGCTCGCCGGTGACGGTATCGAGGACCGAGAGCACCGAGCCGATCCTGACGACGGCGATGCCGGCGCCGACCGGGTCGAACAGCTCGGCGAAGTCAAGCAGGGCGCGGGCGCGCGTGCCGGCCGGGGCCTGGGGCGTCAGGCCCGTACGCTCGCCGCCGCGATCCACGAGCGAGGCCACCAGGGCCGCGCCGGGGTTGGCCGGGTTGAGGGGCGGCACTGAGGCCAGCAATACCTTGTGCCCATCCCCCGAGGCAAACACGGGGATCTGGTTGGTCGCGGGCAGGGAGCCCAGCGCACGCCCCTCGCCGGTGCGCCGGTCCCAGGTAAAGAGCGTGGGCTGGGCCGTGCGCGTGCTCAGGGCATACACGGCCAGGGTGTTGTCGTCGAGCCAGAAGCGGTTGGTGAGCGATCCGCCGAGGTCGCCGGGCACCGTCCAGGGCACGCTCGTGCCATCCTCGAGCGTGATGAAGGCCCCGGGGCCATTCCCCAACACGAACACCGTCTTACCGTCGGGGCTGATCCGCGAGAGCAGGAACTGACTCGCGTTGCCCGTCTCGCCCTGCAGCCTGGCGATCTTCACGACCTCTTCCGCCGGCAGCAGGTTCGGGATCGGCTCTTTGGTGCCATCCACCAGGTAGATGTTGTTCCCCTCGTCGGTCACGGCGGGGTTGCCGCCCTGGGCCATAGCCGGCCCACCCGTCGCAGCGAGCAGTGCTACGACGAAGAGCGCGAACAGGGTGGATGTCAACCGCATCGGGGCCTCCAGGTACACAGGCATTGGCGGCGATAGCACGGTGGCCGAGGCCATTGTCTGCGCCTCGTAACGTCAGGGGCGCGTACCTACTGCCCCATCAGGTACGTGCGGAACCAGGTGATCTGCTCCTGGGCGCCGTAGACCTCGTAGTCGGCCGCGTAGCGCCCGATGACTCCGTCGCCGTTGACATTGACGCCGTGACCGGCGCCCTGGAACTTGAGCAGCCTGGCCGGCACCTGGTTGTTGATCACCTGGAGCATGTAGTTCTCCATCACGGTGACGGGGAGGAAGTCGTCGGTGCCGTGGAAGGCCAGCAGCGGGGTGCGCACCCGACCGGCGTTGTAGGCCGGCGAGTCGCGACGGTACTCTTCGAGGGCCGCCTGGGGCGGCAGCCCCTCGAACCAGGGCGCCAGGGCGGGGTAGCCGCGGCTCCACTCGGTGAAGAGATCGATCAGCGAGCACTGGGCGTGGGCCGCGTCGTAGGTGCTGGGGTGACGCGTGATGCTCTGGTTGACGAAGTAGCCGCCGTACGAGCAGCCGACGATGCCGACCTTGTTCGCCCAGCCCCTGGCCCGCAGCTGGGCCACGATCTCGGCCTGGGCGTCGATATCGATCTGCCCGAAGTTCGTGCCGTCAACCAGACCATCGAAGCGCTCGGGCCCGATCCCGTAGCGCCCATAGAGCGGCACAATCAGCAGGCCGAAGCCGAAGCTCGGCAGCAGCGAGAACGGCGACTCAACAGAGGCGTACCACTGGTTCTTGATCGGCCCGGTCGGGCCGCCCTCCTGGTAGACGACGATCGGCAGGTTCTTCGGCGGGAAGGGCGCGTCGCCCGGCATGACCAGGACGCCCGTATGTGTGGTGCCGTCGCGCAGCGTGAAGGACAGCGGCTGCTGCTTGATGTTGGTGCGCTCGGTCAGCGCCGCGTTGGCCCAGGTGAGCCGCTTGAGCGCGCCGCCATCCCAGCTCATACGGTAATAGTCGGGTGCCTCGCTCACCGAGCTGTAGCTGAAGATCAGTTGGCGCGAGCTGTTGGTCGGCGTGACGTTCCGGTAGCTGCCGGCGCTGCCCGCCAGGTCGCGCAGCTCGCCCGAGCGCAGATTGTAGTACCAGGGCCGCCGGTCGAGCCGGTACTGGCTCTGGATGAGCACCTCGTCGGGCGAGAGAAAGGCCGCCTCCAGCTCGATGTCGGAAAGCTCGATCCGCTCCAGGCGCCGAATCTCCTGCAGGCCGCGGTTGTAGAAGCGGATACTGGAGCCGGCGCGGTACTGCGGGTTGTACTGCGGGTAGCGCCGGCCGACGACGCGGCCCGGCTGGTCCACCTTCACCAGCAGAGTCTGGTTGTCGGAGCTCCAGCTCACACTGCTGTAGACTACGCCGTCACCGTCGAGGGCCCGCAGCGTCTGGGCCTGGCCGCTGCCGAAGTCGAAGCTGATCAGCTGGTTGTTGCTGAAGAAGGGGTTCTCGGCCGGAGGCAGGTTACCGGTGGCGTCGCGATAGAAGAGATCTGAGAAGAGGGCACCGTCGTAGGGCTTGCGGGTGTCCGTGGGGAAGAGCTGGGCCGTGAGCGCGAACATGCTGCCGTCCTGGCTGAAGGCGGCGTGCTCGACGCGTGTTCCGGGCGTGAGGGTCGCCACCGGCCTGGACTCGCCCGTCTCGCGGTCGCGCACCACGAGGTTCGAGAACAGCATGATCGCCCCGATCCCTCCCTGGGCGAGCGGGTCAAACGCCTGGGCCAGCTCGGCGATCGCGCTGGCGCGGGCGGCGCTCTGGGTCTCGGCGGGCAGCGTGGCGTAGAGCACGCGGCGTCCATTGGGTGACACAAGCACCGGGAAACCGGCCTCGAGGCCGACGGGGGTCGCGTCGCTGGCGCCGCTACGGCGATCGCCGGTGAGCAGGTAGGGCATACTGCTCTCGTCGCCCGCGTAGACCGCGTACTGAGCGATGGTGTCGCTGTCCAGCCAGAAGTAGTTCGAGAGCGGCTGCCAGCCGGGATCCGCGTTGAACCTGACCGTGCTCCCGTCGTTCACATTGAGGAAGTCTGTCGTCCGACTCTTCACCAGCACCGCCTGGTCGTCGGGGCTGACCGGGCTCACCACCCGGTGCAAGCTGCCGGGCGTGCTGAAGACCAGCTCGCGGATCTTGTGCACCTCCTCGGCGGGCAGCAGGTTGGGGATCGGGCCTTTGGCGCCGTCTACCAGATAGATGTTGTTCCCCTCGTCCATCACCGCCGGGCTGCCGCCCTGAGCCTGCGCGGGGAGCGCGCCGGCCAGCAGGGCGAGGGCCATCATCAGGCCGACGATCGTTGGGTAGCGCATTGGTGGCTCTTTTCCTACTACGTCTCGCGGTTGAGCAGCTTGAGGTGGTATTCGCACACGTGCCGGGCAGGAGCGCGAGCACGGTGAGGCCAATGATCCACCAAGAGGTGATCCCTGGCCCCTGGCCCCTGCCTACTGCTATACGGGCTACGGCCCGGGCGCAGTCAGGCGCGCCAACACGGCCTGGAGCTCGCCCGCGGAGCTGTCGCGCAGAATCACCGCGTCGGCGCCCGCGGCCCTCATCATCGCCTCGTGCCGCTGCGACTGGACGAAGACCAGGCAGCGTGCCGGCGCGTGGCTCGTCTTGATGGTGGTAATCAACGCCTCGGACTCCTCAGGGAGCAGGTTGGCGTCGATCACTACCAGCCCGGGATGGAGGGTTTCAATCTGCTTCAATGCCGTGAGGCCGTCACCGATGGATGCCAGCACCGTGATCGCGGGGCAAACGGACAGCGAGGTGCGCAGCGCCTGCTGCATGACGCCTGGGCGTGAGACTACGATCGTTACGACAGCGTGCTGCTCGTGCATATACGAACCTTTACCGCTATGTGCGCAGAGGCCCTTGTCGTCGCTGCGGAGTTTGCCCCGGCTCCATCAGACAGGGACACTACAGCTGAGCCCCCAACCGGTCGGCTCACGCTCGTTGCGTGAGCCGACCGGCAGGCGACAGAGCGGCGTTAGGCGAAAAAACTGGCGATCAGGCCCGCGAGCCACTGGAGGACGCCGAAGCCGATCACGGCGATGATTGCGCCGCCGAAGCCGTTGACCTTCATCCCCGCGACGAAGCGGTCGGCGATAGCGCTTCGCGCCGGCCTACGGCCAACAGTAGGATGACCGCCGAGATGAGCAGGTTGATGAGCGCGCCGAAGAGGCCCCCGTTGACCGGGAGCAGGCCGAGGGTGCTCAACAGCCAGATCACAACGTTCGAGACGATTGCGATAACGATCGCGGCGATAAACGCCGCGCCGAAGCCATCGACCGTCAGCCCCAGGCCCAGATTGCTGAGGAGCCAGATCAGGAGACCGCCGATCAGGCCCATGACAGCAATACCAATCAGCAACCCGATGAGTCCTGCGATCATCATTGGCTCCTTCACCCTGTGAGGCGACGTGGGCCAGCGGCACGTGCCGTTGGCGTGGCGCCCTGCTCATCCGTTTGGATTCGTACTATGTGTGCCCACAGTATCGGCACTGGCCGCCGTTGCCACCAGCGACGAATGTTCGATTTTTTCCTCATAAAAGGCCCCCTACAAATGTAGGGGGTCGAGGGGGCCAACGTGCCCTGGCAACGACGAATTGGCGCTACGCGTCAGGTCGTATTCCGAAGTGCTCCCGGGCGATAGCGCTTCGCGCCAGCTTCGCTAACAGCACGCGGATGATCTCGCTCATGGTTCAGCCTCCCGCGCTAATCGGGATCGTCACATCCAGCCTGGTGCCGCCCCCGGGTGTGCTGGACAGCTCGAGCCGACCATTGAGCCGGGCAACCCGCTCGCTGATGTTGCGGAGGCCCATGCCGGCCTTGCGCTGGTCCACGTCAAAGCCGCACCCGTCGTCGCAGACTTGCACGCGCACGTCCTGGCCAACCTGGGCCAGCAGGAGGGTCACCTCGGAGGCTGCGGCGTGCTTGAGCACATTGTTCAGCGACTCGACGATAATGTAGTACAGTTCGGCCTCGGCGCGCGGATCGAAGCCTACAGGCTCGTCGAGCTGGGCGGACAGCTGCAGGTCGGTGCGGCGCTCGACTGCATCGAGGCGCAGCTCCAGCGCTCTGACCAGGCCCTCGCGCTGGAGGTCGGCGGGGCGCAGCTCATAGAGCAGCAGGCGCATCTCGCGCAGGGCCTGGAGCGTGGTCTGCTGGAGATTATCGAGGCTGAAAGCGAGGCGCTCGCCGTCGCCGTCCTCGGCGGCCTCGCGGCCCGTCTGGGCGAAGAGCGCCAGGCTGTAGAGGGTCTGGGAGATCGAGTCATGCATGTCGCGGGCCAGGCGCTGGCGCTCCTCAATGATGGCGAGGGCGCGCGTGTTCTGGCGCAGCTGCTGGGCCGCCAGCATCATCCCGATCTGCTCGGCGAGGGCGGTCACCAGGGCTACCTCGTCCACGCCATAGCCACGGTCGGTGGCTCGGTAGCAGCTCAGGACGCCCTCTACCCGGTTGCCAACCTTGATCTGCACCCCGAGGTAGGTCTACAGGCCGAGGGCGTGAAAGGCCACCGGGAGCGTCGTGTACATAGCGAGGTCCGTCGAGAGCAGCGGGTCCGCCGGCTGCGCGAGCCAGCTCCGGAACGCCTTCGGCAGCTTCTTGAGAGGCTCTACCGCAGCTGCGCCTGCCCCAAGGTTGAGCTGCCCCACGAGGTGAAGCTCGGTGCGCGACTCGTCGAGCAGATGGATGGAGATAGCGTCGCTACGGGTCACCTCGATGATCCGCGGCAGCACCTGGACAAACGTATCGGCGAGCCTGGTGGCCTGGCCGGCGAGCAGGGTCAGGTCGAAGAAGGTCGCCACCTCGGTGGTGCGCGTGGCGAGGCGCTGCTCCAGGGTCACCACCAGATTCTGGATGGCAGCCTCGGCGCGCTCGCGCTCCCTGACCTGCAAGCGGAGCAGGTCGACCGCCTCGCGCAGCTCGGCGGTGCGCGCGTCGACGGCGTGCTGGAGCTCATCGGCGCGAAGCCGCAGCGTCTCCGCCTCGCGCCGGGATGTCTCTGTCTCGTGGATGACCTGCAGCACCTTCAGGCGCTGGTCGGCCTTCTCGCCGGCGACAAGCTCCTTCAAGGCGTGGTGCTGCTTGACGTGGGCCAGGGCCAGGACCAGCTCGCCCTGGCGCTCGAAGAGCTCGGAGAGCGCAAGGTGGGCGCTGAGCAGTTCCGGTTTCGACTGAATGCTCTCGGCGACGGCGATGGACTGTTCAAGAAAGGTACGGGCCTGGTCGAGCTGCCCGAGCTCACTATAGGCGCGGCCGAGGTAGGTCAGGCAGATGGTTTCATTGTGTCGTGACCCAAGCCGGCGCGCCGCGTCCAGGGCTTGCTCAAGATAGCCGAGACCGCCAACGCTATCGCCGAGCTTCAGCCGGATCCGGCCAAGGCGATCCAGGGCATAGATCTCAAAGATCGCGAAGGGGACTGCTCGCACCACGGCCAGCCCCTGCTCGGCAGCTGCGAGGGCCGGTGTGAGCCTTTCGAGCTGGAGGTAATGATTGGACAGGTTCAGATACGCGATCGCTTCGATCCGCTGGTAGCCAATTGCGACCGCATCGCGGGCGTTCTGGTGCTGGATCTCGATGGCACGCTCGAGCTCACCGGTATACGAGAAGATGACCGCGAGGTTATTCCGTGCATTGACAATCCGGCGCAGGTCACCGCGGGCCTCGGCGAGGGCAAGCATCTTGTAGCTGTAGTCGAGTGCCTCGGGGTAGTCGCCCATCTGGGCGTAGATGCCGGCGATCCCGTCGAAGACATCGCCCAGGCCATCTTCGATCGGCGGAGCGCCGTCAGCGCGCAGAGCCTCGAAGAGCGTCTGGGCGTGCAGCAGGCGCTCCATGCCGTGCGGGTAGGCGCCGGAGCGCATATCGAGGTAGCCCTGGGTGCGCAGGCTGTAGGCCAGGCCACGCCGGTACGGTTCCCCGTGGTCAACCTCGGTATCGGCCAGCGCATATGCCGTCTCGGCGAAGGCCAGGGCGCGGCCGGCGTCACTGTCGCTCAGCTCCCAGGCCAGGGCGTTGAGCAGATCGATCTGCCTGATGAGGTCGGCATCTGTGATTCCGCCCGCTTCGGCGAGGGCGCGCTCGAGCTCGTAGATAGTCGTGGTGGGTGCCATAGCGCAAGCCGATCAAGCGCATCATGTCCGGATGCGAGTATCATACACTACAATGCATAGCTCGTACGGCAGCCCAGACATCAGCCTGGCTACGCTCTGAGCGGCAGCCGTCGCACAGCCGGTCACTGCTACGTCCGTGGTTATACGTAGCTGTAAGCCTAGCTTACCGTTCGCCGATTTCTAGACAAGGCTCGAAAGATCAGGTAGGCTCGTTGTATGAACGAGCAACCAAGCGTACACACGGAACGGGTGGACGACGTGCCGCTGCTGCTGGCCCACATGGAGCGTCTGGGGTTGGTGGGCGTCCTCGATGCTCACTTCCCGGCCCATGGTAATCGTCGCGGGCTGAGCCTGGGTGAGGTCTTCCTGGTCTGGCTGGCCCACATCCTCTCGCGGGCCGACCATCGCCTCAATCGCGTGCGCTCTTGGCCCAATCCCAACTTCTGTGCCCTGTAGCGCATTAACCGATACCGGATCAACCTACAGCGTCTGAGCAGACAGCATTGGCGAGGTTTGCCAGAGAACTCCAGGTTTGTCGAGCGGCAGTGCGAGACAGCAAGGGCATCCTCATCAGGTCAGCGCAGATCACCATGCCAGAGATGACGCCTTCTCTGGCATTCCTGGACCGCCTGGTGGTCATTGAGCGATAAAGTGGGCTGTTGTTCTCACTCGAAAACGTTTCATGCGCTCAAGGGCGTGAAAGTTGGGATTGGGCCCACTGGCTAAGGATTTGGGCGAACTCCTGGCCACAGGGCGTGCGCGAGCACCAGCGGTCGGGGTCTTGCTCCTCGTCCTCATCGCTCAAGACCTGCTCGAAGGAGCCGCGGTGCTGGTACAACTCCAGCACGGTTGCCGCAGGCAGGCTGCTGGCGGGCTGGGAGGTAAGGAAGAGCTCGTAGACCCAACCGTCGCGCAGTATGCCCACCGTCACCTGCTTGGGGTCTGCGGGCGCGACCCGGCGCGTAACGAGCACCCGAAAGGAGATGGCCGCCTCGGGGCGCTCGGGCTGCCAGTCGCTGATGAAGCCCACATCAAAGAGCTCGCGCTGGACCTGGGTCTCCACGTGGGTCACACTCCCGTCGGCGGGCTCGCGCAAGCGGGCCTGCACGAGCGCGTGGTCAAGCAGCCGATAATCACGTCCACGAACCAGGAAGCCCAGTCCCAACGGCACGAGGCGCAGGAGCAAGGCCAGGGAGCCGTAGAGCCCATCAAGCCGGAGCAGGGCGTCGGCGGGGCTGAGACCCCGGGCGCTCAGATAGGCGGTAATGGCCTGTGCGGCGGCCAGCAACTCTTCGACATAGTCACCATTGCCAGGGTTGGAGAAGGTGCCGAGCCATTCCTGGGTATGGGCCTGGAGGACGGTCGTGCGGGTCCGCACAACCTCGCCGCGTTTGCGACCGCGATAGCCTGGGGCACAGACGGCGTCGAGGCGTCGGCGAGCGGGCGGAAGGTCTGACGCGCGGGCGAGGGCCCGCTGGCGGGCCGCCTGGCGCGTGCCATCCACATCAAAAACGATCAAGCGGTTGTCCTGCGCATCCTGAAAGCCACCCATCCGGTCGCCGGTGAAGCCCTGCTGGAGCCGGTCTTGGAGGAAGAGTTGACGCAGCGCTTCGAGGCAGGGCCGATCCACGGCCGCCAGAAAGCGACTGAGCGTCGAGGGGACGGGGAGCCGATGGCGGCTAAAGAGGGCCATAAAGGGCAGCGCGAAGGGAAGCAGTCGCGCAAAGAAGGCCTCCAGGGTGCGCTCGCCGCTGACGGCATAGCCGAGCAAGATGACGACGAAGTCCAGCACCTCGAAGCTGCCGGCCCGACCGCGCGCCAGACGAACCTGCTCGCTGATGGCCGCAAGGTAGCCCTGCTGGGTGAAATGGCGGGCGAGCACGACCACTTCCGCGAACCAGGGCGGGATGGTTGGCACATCCGCAGGGCAGGTCTGGATCTCGATGAGCGGCGCCGTGATATTGGTCATCCCCACCTCCTGCAAGCCGCAGGAAGCCCCTGCGCATCAGGAGTATGGGCGAGTTCACTCCACCGTAGGTGCGGGCACGGCTACGGCTCGTTGCGCAATCCGTGGGACTGTCTTGCCAAACAGCTCATTGACGTAGCGCATGCCTCACCTCTTTCTGCTGTACCGTAGCCGCTCGCGCCCTCGACAGGGGCTTGCGACGCAACCACGTGCAACATGCAGACCAGGATCGGCGGGGCGCGGGCGTGGACATGGTCCGCTCAACGCGACGGGTCTTTTACCATATTTTTACAGCCGTAATACGGTACTCGTATCATCCTCCTGGGCCTGAATATCGTCACAGGCGACCGCATCCGGCGCAACGACCTCTGGAGGCTTAGACCATGGATTTCATTGGCGGTGCCCTGCCCAATGTCATGTTTCTTGTCGGCATCATCACCTTTGGGGTGGGGTTGGGGCTAGAGTTTAAGATCATCGAGGTGAAGAATGGGCTGAGCCGGGGAGGGCGTATTGGCGCCAGCCTCATGGGCATTGTGCTGATGATGGCAAGTGTAGCTCTGTACCTCCGGCCCGCAACCCCCACCGCCGCGTCTGCGTTTGTCGTGAGCACGGCTACCGGGACGCCGGCGCTGACACCGAGCGTGGCGGCCGTCGCTGTCGCAGGCTCTTCCACGGCGACGGCCACGCCCTCTGCCACGGAAGCACCATCAGCGACAGCGGTGCCCTCCCCGACCAGCGAGCCCTCAGCCACTGCGGCTGCGGAGCCGTCGGCCACCTTGGAGCCGACGCCGACTGTAGCGCCCTCCGCGACCACAGCGCCCACCAGCGCCCCGACGGAGACGCCCCTGGTGATCGTGCCAGATCTCAGTGGCCTTGAGCCGAAGAAGGCCGCGGACCAGCTCCAGCAGCTCGGCCTCCAGCTCGGTGAGCAGCGTGAGACGTGCGCCGATGTTGGCGCGGGCGACAGTGAACCGGCGAAGGTGCGCCGTGACCGTATCGTGTGTCAGTCCGTCGCCCCTGGAGCTTCCGCGCCAATCCAGACGGCCATCGACTACGCGCTGAGTAACGAGAAGGGGAACTGACCAGCTGTGCCATAAGCGCCGCATTGAGGCATCGCTCCTGCTCGACGCAACGATACTGGCAGGTGAATTCCTCCCTGCACCTCGCCGTGCCCCGGAGGCTGGTGACTCCTACATCACACTCTCATAGTCGCCGGCCTGTGGCGTTTTCGCATCACAGGCCGGCGCGCTATTTTGCGGCGGAATGCTCGTCGCGTTGGGGGACGAACTGGGCGAGCGAGACGTCAACAGAAACGACGAAGCTTCCTCGGCTATAATGTCCGATAGGCTTTGAATATCGGACATTGCTGAGGCCGCCTATGACCGAGCTTGTGCCAACCACCGAGGCCGCCCTCGCTCGCCTCGCCCCCACCGTCGAGAAGGCCCGCGACTTCGTCGCCCTCAGCCAGGCCGCCAACACCGCCCGGGCCTACAAGGC
>JAAXUL010001255.1 GCA_013336035.1 Chloroflexales bacterium | reverse complement strand
GCTCGTCCGATCTCACCCTCAGCCTGCCGGCACCCTACGCCTTCGGCATACTCGAGCTGCTGCGCGCGCTCGAGGCCGAGGTCGTCGGCCTGAGCGTCCACGCCCTCGACCGGCGGCACCTGGGCCAGCTGGAGCGGCTGCGCGCCGAACGGCCGGGGCTGCCGCTGCATATCGGCGAGGGCCAGCGCTTCGAGGAGGCCAACATCCTCAAGCGGCTGGCGCCCGATCTGCACCTCTGCTGGGACGAGCACGCCGCTGTGGCCCTCCGGCTGGGCATCCCCGCCGTGGCCCTGCGTGAGCTCGGCGTGCTGGGCTACCGCGGCACACAGCGGCTCGTCGCGCAGGCCGCCCGCGCGCTCCAGAACCAGGCCTTCGCCGCGAGCCTGGGCGAGCCGTCGGGCGCGCCCTACAAGGAGTCGTGGTATCAGAAGAAGCCGGGCTGGTACCTCAAGCATGAAGTTAAGTGATCGTACGAGAACAACCACGATGCGCCAACAGGTGACCCGGGCCCGCAACGGCTGTCTGCTCCAGGGCGTGCTGCGCGCGACGCAGGCGGTGGGCGGCTTCGTGCCGATCATCCACTCGAGCCCGGGCTGCGGCTTCCAGGGCTATCTAGGCGGCAGCCTGCTCGATGGCCCGTTCGGACACGACCTCGACGTGCCGGCGACGAACGTCTCCGAGAAGCACGTGGTCTTTGGCGGCACCTCGCGGCTGCGCGAGCAGATCAAGAACACGGTGAAGCTGCACCGGGGCGAGCTCTACGTCGTGATCACCGGCTGTGCGACCGAGCTCGTCGGCGACGACACCCCCGCGATGGTGCGCGAGGCCCAGGACCAGGGCGTCCCGATCATCACGATCAGCGCCCCCGGCTTCAAGGGTGACGGGTACCAGGGCTACGAGCACTTCGTTCAGGCGCTGCTCGCCCAGGTGCTGCCGGCCGAGCGTCCCGCTGGGGGGCCTGCGCCGGGCCTGGTGAACATCCTGGGCCTGCTGCCCGGGCCGAGCGATCTCTGGGAGGGGACGCAGCGCGAGCTGACACGGCTGCTTGAGGCGGTGGGCCTCCAGGTGAACCCGCTATTTGGCTGGGGGAGCGGGCTCGCCGCCTGGCAGCAGCTCCCCAGCGCCGCCCTGAACCTGGTCGTCTCGCCCTGGGGCGCCCCCGTGGCCAGGGCGCTGGAGGCGCGCTACGGCACGCCCGCGCTCATCGCTCCGGGGCTGCCGGTCGGCCCGGAGCAGAGCTTCGCGCTGCTGGCGGGGGTAGGCGAGGCGCTTGGCCTGGCGCCGGAGCGGATCGGCGCCCTGCGGGAGGGGGCCGAGCAGCAGCTACGCGGCCAGCTGCGCAAGCTGGCCGGGCTCTACGTGAAGTATCAGCTCCAGAAGCGCTTCGCGGTGGTCGGCGATTCGGCGCTGGTGCCGGGGATCGTGCAGTTTCTTGAGCGCTCGTTCGGCTGGAACCCGGCCGCGGCGGTGATCACTGATAGCCCGCCCAATACCGACCGAACGGCCATCGCCGGCGCGCTCGCCGCGGGTCCGGGCCAGGCGGGGCTCGCGATCCGCTTCAGCGAGGATGGGGCGGTCATCGACGACACGCTGCGGGCAAGCCGGCCCGAGATTATCCTCGGCAGCGCCCTGGAGGCCCGCGTCGCGGGCGAGCTCGGGGTGCCGCTGCTCGAGATCGCGCACCCCATCCGCCAGAATCTCGTGCTCCAGAAGAGCTACAGCGGCCTGGAGGGAGCAGTCACCCTGCTGGAGGATCTGACCCGCACGATCCTCGCGGCGGGGGCGTAGGGGAACCGGGTTCCCCCACGTTCACCTTAGTCCTGGGCGGTCGCGAGGCGTGGGTGGTGGTGGGCCGTCAGGTGGTGGGCGTCGGCGCCACTGTGGCCGCAGGGCTCGAGGTGGACGCCCACGACCGCGAGGCGCCGCACGGCGTGGAGCAGCGCGTGGCGCACCTCCTCGGCGATCCGGTAGCTCGCCCGCGTCGGCAGATCCTCATTGACCGTGACGTGCAGGTCGGCGTGGAGGGTGTGCCCGACCCAGCGGACGCGCACATCCGTCACCGCCTCGACCCCAGCGACGTGGCCGGCGGTGTGCTCCACCGTCTCCACCAGGGCCGGGTCCACGGCGTCCATCAGCCGGTGCCACATCGCCACGGCCGAGTCTTTGACAATGACCAGGATGGCGGCGGTGATGGCCAGGCCGATGAGCGGATCGGCCAGCGGGAAGCCCAGGGCGGTGCCGGCGGCGCCCAGCAGCACGGCCAGGGAGGTGAAGCCGTCCACGCGGGCGTGCTGGCCGTCGGCCACCAGGGCGGCCGAGCCGATCTCCGTGCCGACCTTGATGCGGAAGATCGCCACGGCCTCGTTGCCCAGGAAGCCGATCAGGGCCGCCGCCGCGACCCAGCCGAGGTGGCTGATCGGCTGGGGCTCGATCAGGCGGCGGTAGCTCTCGTAGCCGGCGAGCAGGGCGCTCGCCAGGATCATCAGCACGCTGGCGGCGCCGGCCAGATCCTCGGCGCGGCCGTAGCCGTAGGTGTAGCGGCG
>JAAXUL010001254.1 GCA_013336035.1 Chloroflexales bacterium | reverse complement strand
CAGTCGCGCCAGGCCGAGCTGCACACAGGCCAGGCGCGACTGGGTCGGGCCGGTGGTCGCCACGGCGGGCAGGAAGGTCCGGCGCTGGGCCTGACCGAGCGCGGTTGCGGCGGCCGCGAGGGCGGCCGCGAGGGTCAGGGCGGCGACGAGCAGGCGGATCGGTCGTGCCATGGGCACCTCCCTCATTAACCGTTTCCTAACTAATAAACGGCAATGCTGAGGGAGGCCCCCTGGTACTTCGGTCCCCTCGCGCGAGGTTACCCGAGCAGGGCCTCGAGGCGCTCGACGTAGCCGGCCAGGACGCCGAAGGTCTCCTCGACCGGCCGGGGCGAGGCCATATCGACGCCGGCGCCGCGCAGGATGTCGAGCGGGTAGCGTGAGCCGCCGGCCTTGAGGAAGGCGAGGTAGCGCTCGGCGGCGTCCGCGCGCCGCTCGAGCACGCCGCGGGCGAGGGCGTGGGCCCCCGAGATGCCGGTGGCGTACTGGTAGACGTAGAAGTTCGCGTAGAAGTGGGTCGAGAACTGCATCCAGGTCGAGCCGACCCGCTCGCGGTCGACCGTCACCGCGTCGCCGTAGCCCTCGGCGAAGAGGTCGGCCATCAGGCCGATCATGCTGTCGGCGGTCAGGGCCTCGCCGCGCTCGACGCGCTGGTGGATCTCGAGCTCGAAGCGGGCCAGGGTGGGCATGATAAAGAAGTAGCGGTGGAAGTTGGCCATGGCCTCCTCGATCACCGCGATCTGCTGGTCGCGGCCCCGCAGCCGCTCGAGCAGGTGGGCCCGCACGAGGGCCTGGTTGAAGTTCGAGGCCACCTCGGCCAGGAAGAGGCCGTAGTGGGCGTAGAGGTAGGGCTGGGTGGCCCGCGTGTAGTACGAGTGCATCGAGTGGCCCAGCTCGTGGGCCAGGGTGCTCAGCCCGAAGATGTCGTCGTTGTACGACATCATGATAAAGGGGTGGGTGCCGGGCGAGCCCATCGAGAAGGCCCCGGCCCGCTTGCCCCGGTTTGGGTAGACATCGACCCAGCGCTGCTCGCTCAGGCCGCGGCGCATCGCGGCCACGTACTCGTCGCCGAGCGGCGCCATCCCCTCGCAGATCCACTCGACCGCCTGCTCGTACGGCACCCGCAGCGGGCTTGTGGTCAGGGGCGCCTTGGTATCGTAGACGTGCAGCGCGCCGCCGCCCAGGGCCTGTCTGCGCAGGCGCCAGTAGCGGTGCCAGGTGGGCAGGTTGGCCTTATAGGTCGCGATCAGGCTGTGGAAGACCTCGAGCGGGATGAAGTTGGGGCCTAGGGCCGCCTCGAGGGCCGAGCCGTAGCGCCGGGCCCGCGCCGCAAAGACATTCTTCTTGACCTCGGCCGAGAGGCAGCTGGCCATGGTGTTCTTGAGCGCCAGGTGCGCGTCGGCGTACTGCCCCCAGGCGCTCTTGCGCACGGCGGGGTCGGGGTGGGTGACGAGGGCGTTGATCGTGCCCTGGGCGATCTCGTAGCGCTCGCCCGTGCTGTCGACGGCGGGCTCGAAGCGCAGATCGGCGTTGGCGAGGATGCCGTGGGTCGCGCCGGCGGCGTCGAAGGGCTCGCCCACCTGGCGCAGTAGCTCCTCGACCTCGGCGCTGCGCACGTGGGGGGCGCGGCTGGCCAGCCGGTCGAAGAAGTGGGCGCTCGGCGCCAGGCGCGGCTCCTCATCGACCCAGCGGGCCAGGGTCGCGGCGCCGACGGCGAGCAGCTCGGGGTCGCCGAAGGCCAGGGCGGCGCCGAGGCGTGTGGCGATGGCGGCGGCCCGGTCGACGCGGGCCTTGGCGGCCTGGTCGAGGGTGTTTACGGCGTAGAACATGCGGGTGTAGACGCCGACTCGCCCGCTGGCCCGCAGTAGATCGCTGGCGAGCGCGAGGAAGTCGGCCACGACGGCCGGGCCCTCGGCGAGGCGCCCGCGGAAGGCGGCTAGCTCGTCGATGCGGGCGGCCACGGCGGCGAGCGCGGCCTCCCACTCGCCCTCAGAGGCGAAGACGCTGCCGGGGTCCCATGTGTAGGCGACGGGGATCTCGCTGCGCTCGGGGATGCGCTGGGGCATGGGGGGCTCCTTTCAGGTCGGATGGCTGAGCCATTGTACCATCGCGCGGGGCGCGGCCCCCGCGAGCCCCTTGTGGGTGGCGCACCCACACCCTGATAATTTCTGGGGGCCGCCGCCGGCCCCCCCAGGCCCCCCGCGCGAGGGACTTTGTCCCCTCGACCCCTAAAAGCGCTAGCTCTGCTAGCGTTCTCACGCCACGGGTCATACTCCCTGGGCGCGGCAGACCAGGGCGCTAGGCCGCCGACAGGCCGCCCCGGTGCTCACGGCCGCCGATAGGCCGCCCGATAAGCAGCCGGAAGGTGCCGGCGCGTGCGCCGATCCTTGAGCCGAGGCATGACAGCAGGGCTTTGGGCATCGCAGAGCTATCTTCCAGCAGGGTCCAGGGCGGAGCTCCGGCGCCGGTGGGTGTCGGGAGGGCCGCCAGGGCTACGTCAAAGTCGGCGCTTCAGGCCCTCACCCCCCTGCCCCCTCTCCCTGAGCGGG
>JAAXUL010000438.1 GCA_013336035.1 Chloroflexales bacterium | reverse complement strand
TATAATGTCAATATCCAACGTTAGGTATGAGCTCGCCAGCTTGGCGTGTCAAGCGTGTAGTGCTCAGCAATACCTAGGCTTGGGTATCTGATACGCCGATCTGCCAGCTTGTGATAAAAGTCACGACTACGTTGATCACGCTGAGGCCAAGCAGGGCCATAAGGCGCGCCGCTTCTGTGAGCTGCTTGGCTAAAACAGACGCCTACCCGATGCGATGCTCGCCGATGGTCGTAACGAGGCTCCGGCCGGTGACCTCGGCGTAGAGCTGCGCTCGGTGACGGAGAGGGCGAGGGTCGTCCGGCGCTCGATCCGGCCCGCCAGCTCGGCCACGAAGCGGCGCTCGAGGGCGTAGACGGGGATGGCCTCGGCGCGGTGGATCTTCTTCCCGGCAAGCTGGGCCAGGAGCTGGGTGACGTCCCGGTGGGTATAGACGACAGCACGCTCCGCGAGCTTGCTGCCCCGGTGCAGGCGCTCCGCGTCGGGCAGCCCCACCTCGATCCAGGCGGTCACCCGGCCGGTGGCATCTTTGACCCAGACGGCGGGCTCGTCACCGGCGGCGATACCCTGGCTGAAGGCGATACCATTCCGTATCGCTCAACGGGGCGACGCCCAGCTGCAGCGCCCCGTGCAGGGCCGCATTGTACCTGGCCGACGGCAGCGCTCGCGCAGGGCCTTAGCCAAGGTTCGTAACCGAGTTACGCTTCTCGCCGCTGTCTGCGGCCCCCGCGCACGGGGTGGTTGTGGAAGGCGAAGCCCTCCACGCCTCCCACAAACGGTCAAGCAGATGCGCGCGCAGCGAAGCCTTGTCTTACCCCACGCGCCACAGGTCGGGGGCCTGCAGATGGGCCGCAATGGTGCGCACAAAGAGCGGGCTGATGGCCAGCGGCGGTACGCCGAGCTGGCGGCCCACCTGTGGGGCCAGCACCACCGGGTCGTCCGACTGCAGCTGCGCCTGCGCGGCCCGCACCGCCTCGTGGACCTGGCGCATGGACGCGAGGCCCCGCGCGAACGTCTCGGCCACCTCTGCGCCAGCGCGTGGCGCATCCCAGGCGGAGAATAGGTGCTGGACCCGTGGCAGCGCCTGGAGCCGCTCCACCGACCGCACGGCGGCCGCGACATCGTCGTAGATCGGAATATCGCCCGGAATGGGAACACTATCGCCCGTGAAGAGGGCGCCGGCCGTCGCGTCGAAGAGCGCAATGTGGCCGCGGGCGTGGCCCGGGGTATGAATCACCTGGAGGGTCGTCATGGAATCGACGGCGAGGCTAGCCCCATCCACGACCGGCAGATCGACGGCGACCGGGCCGGCGACCAGATCGTGGAAGCCCGGCACCGGGCGCTCGCGCACCTGCTGGTCCACATCCTCAATCCAGGGCACGTCGGCGGGATGGGCCGCGATCCGGCAGCCGGTCGCCTGCTGGAGGGTCCGGGCGCCCCCGATATGATCCGGGTGGGCATGCGTGAGCACCAGCAGCTGGATCTCAGCCGGATGGCGGCCGATGCTGGCCAGATAGTCAAAGATCACCTGAGGGGTGTCGCGCACCCCGCTGTCGATGACGCAGATGGAGGGACCGACAATGAGATGGCAGTAGACAAACCGCTCCAACGTGCGGCCCGGGGCTACCGTCAGCGTAAAGGGGATGCGCAGAGCATGGATGGGTGGAGAGACTGGCATGAGTACCTCGCACGGACACGGACGAGCCCGCGAGCAATGGCTCGCACCACCGCCCGAGTATACCAGGAGGCTCGTGGTTCGATGTCGTCTGAGCTTGTGACGTTGTCTGTACAGACATTCCAGGTACTTGCTTGCTCGCATCCGCAAGGATCAGCGCGTATGGAGACATTTGCTCTGGCCACTGAGGGCACAGAAGTCCTGACTTCGCGGAAGCGGCTGGTGCTCTATAATGGGCTATGCCCACCCAAGTGCTCGCAACAAAGCTGTTTATCCCGCCACCACGGCCAAACGCGGTGCTCCGCGCTGGCCTGATCGCGCGGCTGAACGAGGGCCTCCAGCACAGACTGACTCTGATCTCGGCCCCGGCCGGCTTTGGCAAAACGACCCTGGCCAGCGCGTGGCTTGCCGCCTGTGGCCGGCCCGCCGCCTGGCTCTCCCTGGACAACGCGGATACCGACCCCGCCCGCTTTCTGGCGCACCTGGTCGCTGCCTTGCAGACGCTTGCGCCGACCATCGGCGCCGACGTGGTGGGCCTGCTCCAGTCCCCGCAGCCCCCGCCCATCGAGGCGCTGCTGCCGCTGCTGCTCAACCAGATCGCGACACTGCCGCAGCCGGCGCTCCTGGTGCTTGACGACTACCATGTGCTGGATGCCAGACCGATTGACCAGGCCCTCGCCTTTCTGGTCGAGCACCTGCCGCCGCAGCTGCACCTGGTGATTGCCACCCGCGAGGACCCGCCACTGCCCCTGGCCCGGCTGCGCGCCCGCGGCCACGTGACCGAGCTGCGCGCCGCCGACTTGCGCTTTACCCAGGACGAAGCCGCCGCCTTTCTCACCCAGGTGATGGGGCTCAGCCTCTCCGCAGAGGACATCGCCGCCCTGGAGGCGCGCACCGAAGGCTGGATTGCCGGGCTCCAGCTGGCGGCGCTCTCGCTGCAGGGGCGCGCCGACATTCCGGCGTTCATTCAGACGTTCGCCGGCGATCACCGCTACATCGTGGACTACCTGGTCGATGAGGTGCTGCAGCGCCAGCCCGAGGAGGTCCGCAGCTTCTTGCTCCAGACCGCCATCCTCGAGCGGCTGCATGGCCCGCTCTGCGATGCCGTGACGGGCCAGGCGGGCGGCAGCGCGCGCCTGGAAGCCCTCCACCGCGGCAACTTCTTTGTCGTGCCACTGGATGACCAGCGCCAGTGGTATCGCTATCACCACCTCTTTGCCGAGGTGCTCGCGGCCCAGTTGCGGGCCGAGCAGCCCGATCAGGTCGCAGCGCTCCACCGGCGCGCGAGCGCCTGGTACGAGCAGCATGGCGCGGTAGCGGAGGCGATCCGCCACGCGCTGGCCGCCCAGGAGTTCGCGCGGGCGGCGGACCTGGTCGAGCTGGCAGCACCCGCCATGCGGCGGAGCAGACAGGAGGCCACGCTGCTTGGCTGGCTCAGGGCGCTCCCCGACGAGCTGATCGGCTGCCGGCCCGTGCTCAGCGTGCACTATGCCGGGGTGCTCCTGAGCACCGGCGAGCTCACAGGCGTAGAGGCCCGGCTGCGCGACGCCGAAGGGTGGCTGGAGACTGCGGTCGCCATCGGTGAGCGAGCTCAGCCCCGAGCGGCAGCGATGGTCATCCGGGACGAAGCGGCCTTTCGTCAACTCCCCGGTACCATCGCCGTATACCGTGCCGGACAGGCCCTGGCGCTGGGCGATCTGCCGGCGACCGTGACCTATGCCCGGCAGGCGCTCGATCGCTTAGGCCCAGAGGACCATCTCTGGTGTGGCGCGGCCATGGCACTCCTGGGGCTCGCCTCCTGGACAAGCGGGGATCTCGCGGCAGCGCACCAGGCATATAGCGATGGTATGGCGCAGCTGCAGCGGGCCGGGCACATCGCGGACACCCTCGGGTGCGCCATCGCGCTGGCGGATATCCGGATTGTGCAAGGGCGTCTCAGCGAGGCGATGCGGACCTATGCGCAGCGCGTGCAGCTGGCGACGGAGCAGGGCACGCCGCGCTTGCGCGGAATGGCCGACATGTACGTCGGCATGAGCGAGATCCACCGCGAGCATGGGGATCTGCAGGCCGCGCTGCAGCACCTGCGGCGCAGCCAGGAGCTGGGGGAACCCATGGGCCTGCCGCAGAACCCCTATCGCTGGCGCGTGGCGATGGCGCGCCTCAAGGAAGCCCAGGGCGATCTGGACGGCGCACTCACCCTGCTCGAGGAGGCCGAGCGCCGGTATACAAGCGACTTCTTCCCCAACGTGCGTCCGATCGCGGCGTGGAAAACCCGCGTATGGCTCAGGCAGGGTCGCGTAGGGGACGCTCTCGGCTGGGCGCGCGAGCAGGGCCTCTCCGCCACAGACGAGCTCAGCTACCTGCGCGAGTTCGCGCACCTGACCCTGGCCCGGGTGCTCCTGGCCCGCGCGACGGGCGAGCGTGCCGACCCCGCGCTGCGTGAGGCCATCGGGCTCCTGGAGCGCCTCCGGCAGGCAGCGGAAGCCGGCGAGCGGACGGGAAGCGTGATTGAAATCCTGGTGCTGCTCTCACTCGCCCACCAGATGCAGGGGGACATCCCGGCCGCCCTTGGGGCGCTGGAGCGCGCCCTGACGCTCGCCGAGCCGGAGGGCTACGTCCGCACCTTTGTGGACGAAGGCCCACCGATGGCGGCGCTCCTCGAACGGATGAAGGATGAGGGAGGAAGGATGAGGCCGTACATCCTTTCGCTGCTGGCCACATACGACGGACCGTTGGCAATATCGGCGCCCGATCCTCATCCCTCATCCCTCATCCCTCATCCTTTGATCGAGCCGCTGAGCGAGCGCGAGCGTGACGTGCTGCGGCTGCTCAGGAGCGACCTGGATGGCCCGGAGATTGCCCGCCAGCTCATGGTCTCCCTGAACACCCTGCGCACCCATACGAAAAACATTTACAGCAAGCTCGGCGTGAGCAACCGGCGGGCCGCCGTCCGCCGGGCTGAGGAGCTCGATCTGCGCTAACGCACCCGCACTGATCACCCCAGGCCCTGGCAGGGCTGGCGAACCCTGCCGGGGCTTTTTGGTTTCTGCTCAACAAATCACCAGCGCGCTCACCACATGTGGTGATGCCGGCTCACCATATGCGCGTGTATCTTCCGATATAACAAAGGAGCGCACGATGAGCCCACCACAGCCGGCACCAGCCAACGATCACCAGCCGGGACGGTACACGATTCGCCTGAAGGGGCAGCTTGACGACCGCTGGGCCGACTGGTTTGACGGCCTGACCCTCACGCGAGCAGCCAACGGCGAGACGCTGCTCACTGGCCCGGTGGCCGATCAGGCCGCGCTGCATGGCCTGCTGCGGAAAGTGCGCGACCTCGGACTACCGTTGCTCTCGGTCGTGCAGGTTGAGCCCCACCGGCGGAGGGGACGGACGGCAACACGTAGGGTGATCACCATCACTTGACGAAGGAGGCATAGCCATGAACAGCAGGAATCTCATCCGCTGGACCGGTCTCGCGGCGATGGGGGCAGGGATCATCTTCGCCGGCATTCAGCCGATCCATCCCCCGGACGAACTTGCCTCCGTCACCACCACCGCCTGGGCCATCATCATCAGCTTGAAGCTGGGCATGTGCTTCCTGTTCCTGCTCGGCATCGCGGGGCTCTACGCCCGGCAAGTGGACAAGGCGGGGTGGCTTGGCCTGGCCGGCTTTCTCCTGTTGAGCCTCTCGTGGTGGCTCCAGACGGGCTTTGTCTTCGCCGAAGGCTTTATCCTGCCGCTCTTGGCCAACTCAGCGCCAACGTTTGTGGATAGCGTCGTCGGGACTCTCGCTGCCGGGCGCGCCAGCGCGGTTGACCTCGGAGCCCTCCCAGCACTCTATACGGCCGTCGGGATCGCGTATATGCTCGGCGGCCTGCTGTTTGGCATCGCGACTTTCCGCGCCGGCGTCCTGCCGCGCTGGCCGGCCGGGCTGCTGGCCGTCGCGGCCACGCTGACCCCCGCGGCGGCGTTGCTCCCGCACGCCATCCAGCGGCTCGCGGCGGTGCCGGTGGGGCTCGCGCTGGCCTGGCTGGGCTATGCGCTCTGGTCGGAGCGGCGCGTGCCCGCCGTGGAACCCGCCCCTGGCCGGGCGAGTTCCCAGCTGCCCCAGACCGGAGCCGAGTAAGCTCGCTGGAGAGCGCAGGGCGTGGGCAGGCGGCCACACGGTCGCCTGTCCCTCACCACCGCTGATGATGAGGCCACACCACCTGGCGCGCTCGCTTCGGAACGCGCGGCGGACCGCGCACGGTACAGCGGACATCAGCCCGAGGAGCTGAATATGCAAGCGAATGCCCTTGATGAAGGTCACACCCCCGACGAGCCGCGACGCACTGAGCGCGGAAAACCGAGACGACCCGGAGCGCCGGCAAAAGCAGGCTCGGCCAAGTGGGTCGTCGCCGCGCTGTTCCTGTTGAGCGCCATCCCGATCGCCGGCGGCATCTTCCGCCTCAGCCAGCTGGCCGGCGGCGCGGAGGTCACCCCGGACAACGCGCGCTTCTTTGCCGCGCCCCTGCCGGTGGTGCTGCACATTGTCAGCGTCACCCTCTATGCCCTCCTGGGCGCCTTCCAGTTCGTTCCCAGCTTGCGTCGGCGGCGCCACGGCTGGCACCGCGCCGCCGGGCTGATTGTGATCCCCAGCGGGCTGCTCGCCGCCCTCTCCGGGCTGTGGATGACCCTGTTCTATCGCATGCCGGCCCACGATGGCGCAGTCGTCTATGCCTTGCGGCTGCTCTTCGGGTCGGCCATGCTCGGCTCCATACTGCTCGGGATTGCTGCGCTCCGGCGGCGGGCTTTTGTCCAGCACGGCAACTGGATGCTGCGCGGCTACGCGATTGGCCTGGGGGCGGGCACGCAGGTGCTCACCGGGATGGTCGCGGCAGCCTTCGCTGACCCGCCAACCGAGCTCAGCCGCGCGCTGCTGATGGGCGCGGGCTGGGTGATCAACCTCGCCGTGGCCGAGTGGATCATCCGCAGGCGGCCGGCCCGTCCGGCCCGCACGGCAGCAGCCGCTGGCTCCCAGGGGCACTGAGCTGAGCCTGAATGGTGTGTCGGGCCAGCAGCGCCAGCCAGGCGCGCGGGCCCCGCCCCGCGCGCTCGACGGCAGGCCCCCCCAGCGCCCGCAGCTCGCGCTCGAGC
>JAAXUL010000437.1 GCA_013336035.1 Chloroflexales bacterium | reverse complement strand
ATGCACGAACTCCCTGGCCGCGGCTGCTTCACGGTGCGCGAGGGGCGCAACGTGATGAGCGTTTACGTGCCGGAGATCACCATCGAGGAGCGCCGCGCCTTCCTGGCCACCCTCCCTGACGCGGGCCTACCGCTGCAGGTGGGTGCTCCGAAGGTCGAGCAGGTGGAGCAGCCGGTGGCAGCAGCCGTCGGCGTGGGCAGCCCGACTGGCCCGGTCGGCGAAGGCCAGATCATCGTGCCGCCCGAGGAGCGGGCGAAGATCCTCGCCGAAATCGAGCGTGTCCGCGTGCAGCCCAAGCCCAGTCGGAGCAAGGTCTGTAAGAATCTTTACAAGACCCGCGGCGGCCGACCGTACAACTGGGTCAAGCAGGTCGCCGATGAGATCGGCTGGCTGGTGAGCGAAGGCGAGGAGGACGCGGACGTCGGCGAGCTACAGGCGAGCCCGCTCGGCGCCTAGCGACGCGGACAACGAGACCCAAGCAGAGGGCCGGGGAGCCTGCTCCCCGGCCCTCTGTGTTAGAAGGAGAGCACTAAAAAGTCGGGGGGGCGAGTCTGAATCGGTGTCAGTATGAAAACGATAGTCTTTTCATATCTTCAAGCGGATTACCTCTGGCTTCTGCTCACCCGTTGTATTCCTCCACACTACTGTTCTCCGCTGTGTCTGATGCGGGGATGGGCTCGGTTGACCCGTTGTTGGTGGCCTGACCCCCGACTTTTTAGTGCTCTCCTACTACGGCGAGATCGTCAGCCGCACGGCCACGCTGCGCCGGCTGATCGAGGCGGGCGGCACCATCGCCGGCCTGGGCTACGGGGAGCAGCAGGAGCTGACCACCCTCGACCAGGCGGAGCAGACGCTCTTCGGGGTTACCCAGCGCCAGCGGGGGGCCGATTTCGTCCCGCTGAGCACGGTGGTCCAGCAATACTTTGATCGGGCGCAGCGCGACGAGGATGAGCGGGTGGTGCCGACCGGGCTGCTCGACCTCGACCGGCGGCTGAACGGGGGGCTGCGCCCGGGGCAGCTGGCCCTGCTGGCCGCCCGGCCCGGCCTGGGCAAGTCGGGCCTGGCCATGACCATCGCGCACACCCTCGGGGTCCAGAAGGGGCGCAGCGCGGGCGTGGTGAGCCTGGAGATGAGCCGGGACGAGCTCTTGCAGCGCCTGGTGGCCGTCCACACCGGCATCGACACGCGCCAGGTGGAGGGGCGGGTGCGCCGGGGCGACCCGGTGGCGCTCGACGCGCTGGGCGTGCTCTCGGAGGCCCACATCGCCATCGAGGACAGCGCGATGCTCAGCGTGATGGACGTGCGCTCAAAGGCCCGGCGCCTGGCCACCGTGCGGCCACTCGACCTGCTGATCGTGGACTACCTGCAGCTGCTGATCGGCGACACGAACGCGATGAACCGGGTGGACGAGGTAAGCAAGATCTCGCGTCAGCTGAAGCTGCTCGCCCGCGAGCTGCAGTGCCCAATCCTGGCCCTCTCGCAGCTCTCGCGGGCGGTGGAGCAGCGGGCGAGCAAGGTGCCGCAGCTCAGTGATTTACGTGATTCAGGCGCGCTGGAGCAGGATGCGGACATCGTGCTGTTCATCTACCGCGAGGAGGTCTACGACGAGGCGACTGACCAGGCGGGCCTGGCGGAGCTGCACCTGGCCAAGCAGCGCAACGGCCCGCTGGGGGTGGTGCCGGTGCGCTTCGACGCGCCGACGACGCGCTTCCTGAACCTGAGCAGCTACGAGGCCCCAGCGGGGTACTGAGGCGAGGATGCGGTTGCTAGCTTTGCTCGTACTACAGCATCTCGTCGCTGATCGCCGGGAGCGCACCGCTGATGGCACGGGCAGTCACCTCGAACTGCCACGCAAACATTGCCACTATAGCGGTAATTAAGACCATTCAGCTTTGCTATCCGCGGGAAGTGACTCTGAAGCACCGCGCACCGGCACGAGGACTCAATCGATCTGACTACCACTCTATGCGTTGGGCCGGCTCTAATCGGGATGAGCATCCGTAAGTCCGTGCCAAGTATAGATGGCTCATACATGTGCTCCCCCAGCTTAGATGCCAGATGTGGCCAGAGCCTGGGGAAGTAGCAGTCACGCAGGAGCACCATCGGCGCGACGGAGCAGCTACCCCGAACGGGCGAGGACCGATCGATGGGACAACGTCGGTAGACCCTTGAAGGCTTCTGGTGGCTCGCCGGTCAGACCCTCATACTCGCTGTCGCGGCGCTCCAGACCTCTCCCCACTACTGTGAGGTGATCCTCTACCGCCTCCTTGGCGGCATGCTGGAGGAGCCGCGCTTCCACCCTGCGCTACTGAGGAGCGCTAGCGCTCCTTCTATGATTGCGAAGGAGCTTGGTGTGTGGTCGCTCGGACAAGCCATCGTGCTATACTGCGCGCTATTACTGCCTGCTCAACGTGGCTCTGTTCATCTAATTCTTCCGATGCTCCAGGGCCCACCGATGCCGACAATTCCCGCCAGCCTCTCAATCCAAGCTCTCACTGAGGCACTGCGCACTGCCTTGCCCAAGGCTAGCCCCATGCGGTTGGAGGCGCTGGCCATCGCTCTTGTCGCTGCGTCCCAGAGTGAGCTTCCGCCTGATGAAGGGCAGAGTGCCTTGCCTGAGCACGTGGAGCTTTTGCGTGAGCTCAGTGGCCGCACAGTGACGAGCGGCGGCGTCAGCTTCTCTTTCAACGGCGCTCAAATCGGCGATGTACAAATTGGGAATGTCGCTGGCGGTGACATCATTACCGTCAATTTTGCCCAGGCGATCATTACCGCCGAGCAACTCTATCAGGTCGCCGATCTTCCGAACCCCTACCGCGGCCTGCGCCCTTTCACCTACGCCGACCGTGAGAGCTTCGCTGGGCGTGAGCGCTTGGTCGCCGCCGCCCTCGCGCTACTTACCGTACCGGGCGGGGAGCGGGCTCTGCTTTTCGTCACGGGTGCCAGCGGGAGCGGGAAGTCCTCGTTTGTGCAGGCTGGTCTGATCCCCGCCCTAGAGGCGTACTATCAGGTTCGTGCCCTTACCCTATGCCATGCGGTGATGCGCCCCTCAAAGCAGCCCCTCGCGGCCCTCGCCGATGCGCTCCACCAGCTTGGCATTCCCCCCGAAGCCTCCTTTGCCGCGGCTACCCCTTTTGTCCTCGGCTCACCTGTTGGTCGTCGCCAGGATGTCGCCGTGTTGGTGATCGATCAGTTCGAGGAGCTGTTCACGCAGAGCGCCCCTACCCATCGCGATGCCCTGCTGGATCTGCTGGCGGCCCTGCCGTCCTTCCGCGAACTGTGTATCCACGTCATCTGCACGTTGCGCAGCGACTTCCTCTCCGAGCTTGCCGAGCGCCATGAGCTTGAGCCTGCTTTCCGTGAGCAGGTGCTGCTCCGAGTAATGGATGAGGACGAGCTGCGAGCTGCGATCCAGCGGCCTATTCAGCAGGCACAACTGGACAAGCGGATCGAGCCGGCGCTGCTTGACCGACTGGCAGCAGACGCTGCTGGTGAGGCGAGCTATCTCCCTCTGCTCCAGGTAACGCTGGAGGATCTCTGGCGGCGGGGCACGCTCTCCCTTGGGGCCTACGGCTCACTCACTGACGCGATCCGTGATCGGGCCGAGCAAGTCTACGCCTTCCAGGACTACGATGGAGCGCGACAGCATGCGCGGAGCGCGGCGGAGCAGACGATCCTCTTGGGGCTACTCCTTGACTTGGTGGATGTTTCACTCGATGACGAGAGCCGGCGTGACGTGCAGCGCCGGCGGAGCCTCGCCGAGCTGACGCGGGGGGATGTGGAGCGGGAGCGATTGGCGCAGAATCTAGCAACAGCGCGTCTCTTGAGCATAGAGGTGGAGGTACGTGATGGAGCTGAGATCGAGGTCGTAGATCTCATCCATGAGAGCCTGATCGCCAACTGGGAACGATTGAGGGGCGCGATTGCTCAACAGCGCGAGGCGCTCCAACGCCGGGTTCGCTTCGAGTGGGCGTTCCGCCAGTGGTTATCGCGGGGCAAATCCAACAACTACCTACTGGAAGGCTGGTCCCTGGACGAGGCCAATTTGCTCGAAGAGGTTGGAGATATTGCTTTGCGCCGTCAGGATGCACAGGAGTTTCTTCAAAACAGTGTTATATATGCCACACTACATGATGAACGTTTACGGAGAAAACGATTTAGAAATGCGTTACGGGAATGGATCGCAAATAACGAACGTGATGCCTATCTGCTCGACGGTGTACGTCTAGACGAAGCTTATTACCTCGCTGCTACACAAGATACTGCTCTCGACAGCGAGCAAGCGCGGGAGTTACTTGAACGTAGTATTGCTCGGCGCGATAAAGGACGACGACAGCAACTTAGAAGTACTAGGATCGTCGCGGTATCTCTGGTCTTAGTATTAGTAATGAGTGTTTTTGCCGCCGGATGGGCGCAGGATCGTAGTGTTGCAGTTCAGCGCGTAGTGGCACAAGCAGATGCGCAATTGCGCATCTCTGACTCGCAACGTCTAGCCTTCGCATCTCAGAGTCGGCAGCATATGGATCAGGACTTAGCTATCCTGCTCGCTTACGAGGCGGTTAACCTTGATGAGAATCCAACGAGTGTGCAAACGTTGCGAGCAGTGGCCCAGGTTAGCGGAACTAAGAATTTGCAAACTGTGCCAACAAATGAACTCCTTCAGAGCGCCGCCTGCCGTGTTGGGCGAGGGCTTACTGAGGACGAGATCTTGGAATTCAACGTGCCCACACCGGTCGCTTTTGACTTCGCACACCGCCAGTGCCCGCTCGATCCAAGCAAGGAATAGCATACCCCCACTCTTGCCCTCCTGCAGCACTCATCCCAGATGTAGTTGGTGTCAGGTATGCAGCCAGCGGGGCTGCACATTCAGGACGTGTAGAATCCCGAGCGAGGAGGATGAGACTCCGCCTACAGGTTGAGGTCGAAATCCGCCTTTCGTCCAGACAACTCACCCAGGCCATCCTGCGTCAGAGCAGCAGGAATGACGACGAGGCGGGCGAGCAGAGCCCGCAGAACGATACAAGGACACGACGATGACCACGCGCCTCCAGCGCTCGCGCAGTGACCGCAAGCTCGCCGGTGTGGCCGGCGGCCTGGCCCAGTATTTCGGGATCGACCCCATGCTCGTGCGGCTGGCCTTCGTGCTGCTGATCTTCGCCCCGCACAGCATCATCGTGCCGATCTACCTCATCCTGTGGATCGTGATGCCGGAGGAGCCGGTTACGCAGCAGCCTGCCGCCGCCGAGCCGCACCGCTGCGACCCCTACACGGGGCAGCCGATCCAGTAGCTGCTCTTCCTCGGTCCTGATCAGGGAGCGGTAGACACCTCAAAGGGATGGTCAAATGACCATCCCTTTGCTGTCGTTTTGACAGCAAGAGCGGGGAAATTCGCTGCCAGCAGGAAAGGGTTTCCTCCGACAAGTCCGATATTCTCGTGCTGTCGCCTTGACAGCAGAACAGATATGCGCTATCCTGCTGTCAGGACGACAGCAAAGGAATAGTCATTTGACCATCCCTTTGCTGTCATAGCGACAGCACTTTCACGAGGGCGCCAATGGCTGATACCTCCCAGCCCGACGATGTGCTCATCCCTTCCGAGCACCTCCCTATCACCTTCTTCGGCAGCCCGGTGCTCGCTGCCCGCCGCGATGACGGGCGCATCTATCTCAACATCCGCGACCTCTGCGGCGCGGCGATGATCGACCCATCCTCGCAGATGCGCCGCATCCGGAATCACCCGAAGCTCCAGGCCGGGCTCGTCAAGTTCCGTGTGCCGACCGCCGGAGGCCCGCAGGCCCAGGACTTCCTGGCCCTGGAGCGCGTGGCGACCTGGCTGCTGAGCGTGAGCACAGCCCGGCTGTCCAACGAGGTGCAGGAGCGCCTCTCGTACCTCCAGGACTATCTCGTCAGCGAGGTGCATGCGGCCTTCATGCGGCTTGCCGGGCTCCCCCGCGACCCTGGCGCCATTGAGGATCTCGCAGACCTCCAGCGGATTGATAGCGCCATGACCATGCTGTCAGAGCGACAGCAGACGCTGGAGGAGAGTCAGGAGAAGGCACGCCAGGCATGGCGCGACGTAAGCGCGCAGATCAAGGCGATAGCGGCCCGCGTCGACGCGCTGGACCAGCAGGGGGGCATCGTCATCTCGCGCGCGCAGCGCGGCCACCTCTACCAGATGGTGCAGGCCTGGGCCGAGGCCAAGCAGCGGCACGACCCGCAGCTCTCGCCCAAGGCGGCGCACGCGACCTGCTGGGGGGTGCTCAAGACCGAGTTTCACCTCTCCCGCTATGAGGATCTGCCCGCCTCCCTGTACCCTGCCGCCGTCGCCTTCATCCGTAGCGCCTACCGGCGCCTGACGGGTGAGACGCTCGACCTGCCGGAGCAGACCTCGCTCGACCTCGACTCGGGTGCGGAGTAGCGTATGGGCGTGGTGGAGCCAATTGACCGTCAGGTGGGGCAGCGGATCGCCGCGGCGCGCGAGGAGCGGGGCATGAGCCAGCGCGCCTTCGCTGCCCAGCTTGGATGGCCATCAGGGACGCTGGCAAACTATGAGAGCGGGCGCCGCCGGCTCACCCTCTCCCACCTGGCGCATATCGCCCGCACCCTTGATCGCTCGCCCGCCGCGTTTCTGGTCGAGTCCCCCACCGCTGCGCTGCTCCTTGAGCGGATCGGCGGCGACGAGGAGCTGTCGCGCCAGGTCGCCTACTTCATCTCAACGCTCGATGATCCGCTCCCCGAGCCGCCGTGACCCATCGCTGAGAGAAGCGGAGGTGTCTTGGCGCCAAGACACCTGGGCTTGAAGTTCTGCTCCCGAACGAG
>JAAXUL010000436.1 GCA_013336035.1 Chloroflexales bacterium | reverse complement strand
TGTAGTAGACGGGCGGGTGGCTGGTCTACTACATCCCCCCCGCCGATATCCAGATGCGCTACCTGAGTCCAGCGTCGCGCGGCAGCTTCTGCGAGTTCAAGGGCGGCGCCGGCTATTACACTGTCGCTGTGGGCGACCGCCGCGCCCTCGACGCCGCCTGGTTCTACCCTGACCCCGCCCCCGGCTTCGAGCCTATCGCCGACGCCCTCGCCTTCTACCCCGCCCTGATGGACGCATGCTATGTCGATGGCGAGCTCGTCACCCCGCAGCCCGGCGGCTTCTACGGCGGCTGGATTACCTCTCATGTCGTCGGCCCCTTCAAAGGTGGCCCCGGCACGATGGGCTGGTAGCGCTGGCCTTCAGGCTCGGCCCTCACGAGGAGCCTGTATGGACGTCACTGACACTGTTGCTCGCCTGGAGGCCCAGGCGCTCGCTATCGCCGCCCTCGCGCGGGCCGCAGGGCCGGCTCAGGTCGCCTGGAAGCCCTCCCCCGACGCCTGGTCCACCCTCGAGGTAGTCTGCCACCTGTACGATGAGGAGCGCGAGGACTTTCGGGCCCGCATTGATGCGACGCTGCACCGACCCGACGAGCTCGCGCCCGAGATTGACCCCGAGGGCTGGGTGACGGCGCGCGACTATGCGAGCCGCGACCCCGCGGCAACCCTGGAGGCCTTCCTGGCCGAGCGCCGGCGCTCGCTGGACTGGCTGCGCGGCCTGCGCCACCCCGACTGGGAGCGGCCCCTCAATCACCCGTCGCTCGCGCGGTATGGCTTGCGGGCCGGCGATATTCTGGCCTCGTGGGCCGCCCACGATCTGCTACACCTGCGGCAGCTGGTCGAGCTGCGCTACCAGTACCTGGCCTCCCATGCTGCCCCGTATGGCGTGCAGTATGCGGGCGATTGGTAGGCGACGCCGCTCTGGCGACTGGGCAAGCGCGGGTAGCGAGAGCGCATCGCTGCTGTGCTCGGGGATCATTTTTCCGGTTCGCGGCCCATGGTATAAACACATTGATTTCAATATCTTTGAACTCTCATTAATCAGGCCGCTTGACACCCTGTGAGCCAGCAAGCCACCTCAGCAGATCCCAGCAGCGGCGAGCAACCTCTCGCCGCGACGTTCGTTCGTGATGTCTGCGCGATCATAGTTGTGCCGATCGGCCTGAGCCTGCTCCAGGCGCTGCTCGCCCCCGGCCAGGCGACCCGGCCGCTGCTCCTGGCCCTCTGGATGGGCGCGGTGGCGCTCCTGGCGTATCTGCTTGCCAGCCGGGGCAGGCCAGGGCTCGCCGGCTCTGCGCTGACCGCGGCGTTCTTCCTGATGCTCGCCTATCTGGCCTACCGCGGGGGCGGCGTGCGCTCGACATCCTACGTCGGCCTGATCGGGCTGGTCTTTGCCAGCGCGTGGCTGGTAGGCATCAGGGGGGGCCTGCTCATCGGCGCGATGAGCGCCCTCGCCGGCCTGGGCCTGCTCGTGGCCGAGCGCTACGGCTGGCTGCCCGCCGTCTATGATCCTGAGACAGGACCATACTTCTGGTATGCGGCCGTCACCCAGATGCTGGTTGTGCTCTTGCTCCAGTGGCGCCTGCTGCGGCACCTGCGGGGCACCCAGCTGGCCCGGCTGAATAGCGAGGCCCGCTATAAGGTCCTGTTTGACCATGCCGCCGACGCGATCTTCGTCGCCGAGACGATGACAGGGAGGCTGCTCGACGCGAACTGTACGGCCTGCCAGCTGGTTGGGCGTAGCCTCGAGCAGATCCGCGGCATGCACCAGTCGCAGCTGCACCCGCCCGAGGACGAGGCGCGCATCAGGTCGATCTTCACGGAGTCAGCGCGCCAGTTGGACAAGCTACAGGTAAAGGTACACGTGGTGCACGCCGATGGCCGCCACATACCCGTCGAGGTCGCTACGAGCATTGTGGTCGAGCCTGATGGCCGGCGCGTGATGCTGGGCGTCTTCCGCGATGTGACCGAGCGGCTGCGGTCCGAGGAGGAGCTGCGCGCCAGCGAGGAGCGCTTCCGCGTCTCGTTCGAGCAGGCCGCCGTGGGCATGTGCCATGTCGGCCTCGATGATCGCTTCCTGCGCGTCAACCGGCGCTTCTGCGAGATCACTGGGTATACGAGCGCTGAGCTGATAATGAGCTCGACCCACGATCTCACCTACCCCGACGACCTGACTGGCATCGAGGCCCTGGAGCAAAAGCTGCTGGCGGGCGAGATCGAGACCTCGGTCTACGAGAAGCGCTACCTGCACAAAGATGGGGTGGTCATCTGGGTCAACCTCACCGTCGCGCCGATTCGTGGGGCCAGCGGCACGGTCGAGCAGTTCCTGCATGTGATCGAGGACATCACCGACCGCAAGCTGGCCGAGTGGGCGCTCAGGCAGCTCAACGCCACCCTCGAGGAGCGGGTCGTCGAGCGCACCGCGGCCCTCACGCTTGCCAACGAGCAGCTCCACTCCGAGATCGCCGAGCGCGAGCGGGCCGAGCAGGCCCAGCACGAGAGCGAGCGGCAGTACCGCGATCTGCTCGAGAGTCTACAGCAGGGCGTGATCGTCTTCCAGGACGACCACGTCGTCTTCTGCAATCAGGCCATCATCGATATCCTCGGCTGCCCCATCGCCGATCTGCTGGCCTTGCCTCCGGCCCAGCTGTGGGCGATCATCCACTCTGATGATCGGCAGCGGCTTGCGGGCGATGTGCAGGCGGCCCTCGGCGCTGGCTCGCTCGACACCGAGGCTCCGTTCCGCATCAGGCGCGAGCGGGATGGCGCCGACCGCTGGCTGTACAGCGCGTCGAACGTGATCACCTACGCTGGGCGCCCCGCCTTTCTGGCTGTGCTCAACGACATCACCGATCTGAAGGAGGTTGAGGCGCGCCTGCGCCAGAGCGAAGCGCGGCTGCATATGCTGCTCGCCAATACGCCGGCCGTTATTTTTACTTCAAGGGCAGATGGCGAATTCAATACTACATTCGTCAGCGATTCGATCCGCACGGTGCTCGGCTATAACCCCGAGGCCTTTACGGCTGACGCGCGCTTCTGGGTCGACCACGTTCACCCCGACGATCTGCCGCGCCTCTTCGCCGGCATAGGGCCCCTCTTCGAGCGCGGGTGGCATCAGTTCGCCTACCGCTTCCGCCACGCCGATGAGCGCTACCGCTGGGTCGAGAATGGCCTGAGCCTGCTGCCGGGCGCCGATGATCGCCCCGGCGAGATTATCGGCTACCTGATCGACATCACCGAGCGGAAAGAGGCTGAGGAGGCCCTGCGCCAGAGCCGTGACGAGCTGCGCGCGGCCAATGTCGAGCTGGCCCGCGCCGCCCGCCTGAAGGACGAGTTCCTGGCCAACATGAGCCACGAGCTGCGCACGCCGCTCAACGCCGTGCTCGGGCGGGCCGAGCTGCTGCGCGAAGAGGTGCACGGGCCGCTCAACGAGCGGCAGCTTCGCTCGGTAGTCAGTATCGAGGAGAGCGGGCGCCACCTGCTGGAGCTGATCAATGACATCCTCGACCTCTCGAAGATCGAGGCGAATAAGCTCGAGCTGCAGCTCGAGCCGATGAGCGTGGCAGACCTCTGTCAGTCCAGCATGCGCCTGGTGAACGAGGCGGCCCAGAAGAGGCAGATCTCCCTTCGCACTGACCTTGACCCGCACATCAGCATTATCGTGGGCGACCCGCGTCGCCTGAAGCAGATCTTGCTCAACCTGCTCTCAAACGCGGTGAAGTTCACACCCCCCGGCGGCCAGGTCGGCCTGGAGGTGCGGGGCGATAAGCCCGGGGGCAGCTTGACCTTCAGCGTCTGGGACACCGGCATCGGCATTGCGGATGCCGACCTGCCGCGCCTGTTCAGACCCTTCGAGCAGCTCGACAGCAGCCTGAGCCGTCAGTATGAGGGGACAGGCCTGGGGCTCTCGCTGGTAGCGCGCCTGGCCAAGCTCCACGGCGGTAGCGTGGCGGTGCAGAGCAAGCTAGGGCAGGGCAGCCGCTTCACCGTCACGCTGCCCTGGTCCCCCCGCGAGAGCGCCACCGCCTCCACATGGATGCGCTAGCGGGCCGCTTGTTTTGCCCGGGGCCAAGTGATCCGTGATCCCGGCCCGGTCACGCATTACGGAATACCACCGCCGAAGACAGCTGGCCCGCTAAATGCTCGCAAGCTCTGCTTGCGGCGCGCCAAGGGCCAAAAAGGTGGTTTTGCAGGGAGGGCAAGCCCTCCCTGACGCAGCTTCTGCTGGGAAGCGTTTAGCCGTGGAAGCGGTAGCCGATCCCGGGCTCGGTGAGGATATAGGTGGGCTGGCCGAGGTCGGGCTCGATCTTGCGGCGCAGCTGGGTGATGAAGACCCGCAAGGTGGGGACATCTTGCTCGTAGCTGGGGCCCCAGACGGTCCGCAGGATAGCGCGGTGGGTGAGCACCTTGCCAGGGTTGCCGGCGAGGACTCTGAGCAGATCGTACTCGGTGGGGGTCAGGTGGACCTCGCTGCCCTGGACGGTGACGAGGCGGCGGGCCCGGTCAATCGACAGATCGCCGAAGGTCAGGACGGGCTCCGCGCTGGTGATCCGGGCTCCGTGGCGCAGGGCCACCCTGACGCGGGCCATCAGCTCGTCTATGCCGAAGGGTTTGATCAGGTAGTCGTCGGCGCCGCAGTCGAGGGCCACGACCTTGTCGGGCTCGGCGACGCGCCCGCTAATGACGATGATCGGCACCTCGGACCAGCCGCGCACCCGCCGGCAGATCTCGAGGCCGTCGATGTCGGGCAGGCCCAGGTCGAGCAGGATCACATGGGGCTTCCAGCTGACGATCTGGTCGAGGGCGCCCTGACCGTCGCTGGCGAGGAGCACCGCGTAGCCGCAAGCGCCGAGGGCCGTGCGGAGCAGGCGGCCGATCTGGGGATCGTCGTCAACAACCAGAATACGCGTGCCAGGCTCGACAGCCATGTGGCGCTCCGCGAGAGGAATGGGCCAGTCTTGCACGGTTGCCCCATGGTTATTATACACTGGCCTCTCGCGATGTCTCCCCGGGCAGGTATGGAGGGTTGTACTTCCTATCCGAAACCGCCTGCCATATTTCAGATACTTTGTACCCGCCTCTAAAGGTAGAATTTCCCTATAATTGAGAGCGTGTAAGTGGAATGCCCTGATGTCATCCGCGGGGACCACGATCGTCTCCCCTGCTCTGACCAGGCTCCGCTGCCAGCGCTGGCGACTCTCGGCAAAGACGCCAAGCAGCGCGTCGGAAAAGCACCGACGCGATCGTTGCAGTAGGAGGCTTTGTCATGGAAGAGCTGACCGCGAACGTCAACGCCCTGACCGTCAACGCAAACATCCTCTGGGTCATCCTCGCCGGCTTCTTAGTATTCTTCATGCAGGCCGGGTTCGCCCTGGTCGAGACAGGCTTCACGCGGGCGAAGAATGTTGCCCATACGATGCTGATGAACATGATGGTGTTCTGCATCGGGGCGATCGGCTACTGGATCTGTGGCTTTGCCTTTCAGTTCGGCGGTGTGAACTACACCTATCCGGCCACGGCGATCAGCAGCACCCAGGCTAGCCCCGAGTGGGCCTTCTCGCCGATCACGCTCGGCTCGTGGACCGACGCCGCCGGCAACGCGCTGCTCGCCAGCCCGCTGCTGATCGGCGGCAATGGCTTCCTCGGCCTGAGCGGCTTCTTTATGCAGGGCATTGGCCAGAGCGCCGCGGGCATCCTGGCCTTCTTCCTCTTCCAGATGGTCTTCATGGACACCGCCGCGACCATCCCCACGGGCTCGACGGCCGAGCGCATCAAGTTCATCGGCTTCGTGGCGATGAGCCTCTGGGTGTCGATGTTCATCTACCCTCTGATCGGTAACTGGGTCTGGGGCGGCGGCTGGCTGGCTAACCTGGGCCGCTCGGCCGGCCTGGGCAATGGCGCGGTCGACTTCGCCGGCTCGGGCGTGGTGCACATGACCGGCGGCGCGGTGGCGCTGGCGGGCGCGATCGCGATCGGCCCGCGCCTCGGCAAGTTCAACAAGGACGGCTCGGCCAACACCATCCTCGGCCACAATGTCCCGATGGGCATCCTGGGCACGATCATCCTCTTCTTCGGCTGGTTCGGCTTCAACCCCGGCTCGTCCCTCGGCATCCAGGGCGCCTTCATGAACCTGGCGGCCCTCGCCGCGGTCAACACCCTGCTGGCCGGCGCCGCGGGCGGCATTAGCGCCATGACCTACTCGTGGCTCTTCGGCCCCAGCAAGAAGCCCGACCCCGCGATGAGCGTCAACGGCATCCTGGCCGGCCTGGTGGCGGTCACCGCGCCCTGCGCCTTTATCGACGGCTGGGCCGCCGTGGTCATCGGCCTGGTCGGCGGCGTGCTCGTCTGCCTCGCCACGGCCTGGCTCGAGAAGGCCAAGATCGACGACCCGGTCGGCGCTGTGCCGGTCCACTTTGTCAATGGCATCTGGGGCGTGCTGGCGGTGGGCATCTTCGCCAACGGCAACCCCGACACCGCCGCCTGGAACGGCATCGACACCCCGGTGAGCGGCCTGATCGCCGGCAACTTCGGCCAGTTCGCCGCCCAGGCCCTCGAGGCGGTCAGCGTCGCCGTTGTGGTCGGCGGCCTCTCCTACGTCTTCTTCCGCGTGCTGAACGGCGCCAACCTGCTGCGCGTCTCGCCCGAGCACGAGCTGGCCGGCCTTGATCTGCCCGAGATGGGCATGCCCGGCTACCACGGCGACGGCGCCTACATCCCCGAGGCTGGCAGCTCGCGTGTCCTCCCCGGCGGCAGCACCGCCTCCGCCGACTAAATGCTCGCAAGCTCTGCTTGCGGCACGCGAAGGACCGGAAAGGGGGTTTCGGGG
>JAAXUL010000435.1 GCA_013336035.1 Chloroflexales bacterium | reverse complement strand
TGGAGCCCTCTCTATCTGATCCCCATGGTCACGGGTGCAGCGGTCTTCCTGCTGCTCTCGGTCGTCCAGCTCGCCCACGAATACTGGCGACGCTGGCGCGAGTCGCTTCGGTACGGTGCCGAGCTGCGGGCTGCCGCCCTGCGTCTTATCCAGCTCTACACCGACCAGCAAGTGGTCAGCTCAACCATCGACCCGGAGCTATCTACCTCAGAGGCTGTCGAGCACGCGGCTCGCTGTGACGGCGAGCAGGCCGAGCTGATCGCCCGCTTCGTGTCCAGAAGCCTCACCCAGCGGCTCCGCCGGCGCCGGCTGACCGCGGCCAGCCTTGGCCTCAAAACATTCAGTGAGCGCACGTCCAGCTCATCAGATCACGCCGCGCTGCTCGAGCGCGCAGGCTGCGATTTGGCTACGCGTAGGCCAGGCCTGCCGCACCCCCGGCTGTGGGAGCGTCGTCCTGGCGACCCTGACTTTCTCGCGCTCAGACTCGGGACCGGCGAGCAGCCCGCATCATTCCAGATTGAGGCGCCCACTGCTAGTGAGCTACCTCTCCGCATCGTGGAGCTCACCCAGCGCTTCGCACGCGTGCGCCAGCTGCCGCAGACCTGCTCGCTGCCAGAGGTTGGCTCACTTGGCGTTGTCGGGCCCCGCGAGCTGAGCGTGCCCCTGGCCCACGCACTGCTCTGGCAGGTCGCCGTTCACCACGCGCCCTCGGAGGTGCGCATCGCCGCGATCTACCGCCCTGAGCGGCGCGCCACCTGGGCCTGGCTGCGCTGGCTCCCGCACACGCTGCCGCTCAACGGCGACCGACGGCGGCGCTTGCTCGCGGTGCGCGAGCCCCAGGTCGAGGAGCTGATGATCGCCCTGTTGGACGAGCTCAGCCACAGGCGTGATCGGGCTAAGACCGAGAGTTCGCCCCCGCAGATCATCCTGCTGATCGACGACGAGCGGGCCCAGCAGCGCTCCATGTTCAACGAGCTCCTCCGGCGTGGCAAGGAGTATGGGATCAACTGCATCGTGTTGGCCGAGACATGGGAGCTGCTGCCCGGGGCCTGTGGGGCCACGGTGCGGCTCAACTCGGAGCGCATGGCCTCTATCGCGCTCAGTGGCGGCCAGTGGTCCGCCCCGTTCACGGCGGTGCAGGCCGACCCACGCCAGAGCGAGACCCTCAGCCGCGCTCTCACCCCTCTGGTCCTGGTCGAGATGGGCGGTAGCCGCGAGATCCCGCGCAATGTGCGCCTGCTCGACCTGTTGCGAGCTCGCGCCGATGGAGAGTTTAACCCCGCGCGCCTGTGGACGCGCCCGCTTCCCGAGGCCTGGCACCCCGATGTTCCGATTGGGCGCGGCGAGGGCGGCGAGCTGATCTATCTGGACCTGCGCCAGTTCTGCGACGGCCCCCACGGGATCATCGCCGGCATGACCGGGGCCGGCAAGAGCGAGCTGCTCCAGGCGATCATTGCGGCCCTGGCGGCCACCCACGCCCCCGACCGCGTCCAGTTTCTGCTGATTGACTTTAAGGGCGGCGCCGCCCTGCGCGACTTCGCCGAGCTGCCGCACACCGTCGGTCTGGTCACCGATCTCCAGGGCGGCCATCTGGCCGAGCGAGCAATCACGGCCATGCGCAGCGAGCTCCTCCGGCGCAAGAACCACCTCGCCGAGTATAAAGCGAAGGACATTGGCGAGTACCGGGCCCTCCAGCCCAGGCCGCCGGCCCTCGCCAACCTGCTGATCGTCATTGATGAGTTCGACACGACGGTGAAGGAGCAGCCGGGCTTTGTGGCCGAGCTGATCACCATCGTCAAGCAGGGGCGCTCGCTCGGGGTCCACCTGCTGGTCGCCTCGCAGGAGCCATCGACGGCGGTGAAGGACGAGATCAAGAGCCAGCTCCAATACTGGCTCGCGCTCCGTCTCCGCTCCGTGCGCGATAGCCGCGAGATGCTCGATCGCCCCGACGCATCGTTCTTGCCCTCGGATCTGCCGGGACGGGCCTACAAGCGGGTCGGCATGCAGATCGTGCCGTTTCAAGCCCCCCGCGTCAGCGCGCCCTTCCAGTCAATCGGCGACGACGACGAGGAGCTGATCGCTACCGTTGACCCGGACACCGGCGAGGCGATACCGCACCAGCCCAGCGCCAGGGGCGACGCCATCGAAGATGACCGGCCGAAAACCGATTTGCGCTTTATCGTTGAAGAGATCAAGCGGGCGGGTGTCGCCTCTGTCGCCAGGGCCATCTGGTGTCCGCCGCTGCCCAGCCGTCTGACACTCACCCAGGAGGTCGCGCCGGGGCTAACGGTGCTGCCCGGGGAGGTAGTGCAGTGCGCTCAGGGGCGCGGCTGGTGGAGTGGCCGGCCGCAGCGACGCCTGGTCCTGCCGATCGGGCTGCTCGACCTCCCTCAGGAGAGCCGCCAGGAGATCGTCGAGGTCAACTTGAGCAGCGGGCACCTGCTGGTGCTGGGCGCGCCCGGCAGCGGCAAGACCATGTTGCTGCGCACGCTGCTCACAACCCTGGCCCTGAATCATAGCCCCGCAGATGTCTGGTGCTACCTTATTGACGCCGGGGGGCAGGGCCTCAGCGCCTTTCGCACGATGCCCCACGTCGGCGGGCTGGTGCATGTGCGCGAGGTGGACCAGGTGCGCCGGGTGATCTGGATGGTGCAGCGGACGCTCGAGGCGAGGGAGCAAGCCCAGCGCAGCGGCGAGGCATCAGCTTTACCCATCAGCGCTCAGCCATCCGACGAACAGCCCCCCGCGCTTCTGCTGATCATCGACAAGTTCGCCCTCTTCAGGGAGGAGTATGAGAGCGCGGGGCTCATCGACGAGCTAATCGCCCTGGCGGCGCAGGGACGCGCTTATGATATCCACCTGGTCGTCACGGCCGACCGGCCCGGCGACGTGCCCTACAAGCTCCAGGGCCTCTTCGACACGCAGCTCCTGCTGCGCCAGGGCGACGAGAACGATGCGCTGGCCCTGACCGGTCGGCGCGCCGCCGGTCAGATCCCGCTCGACCAACCAGGACGAGGCTACCAGCTCACAGCCGAGCAGGGCTGGGCCGAGCTTCAGGTTGCTCTGCCCTACCTTGTGCCTGCGGACGAGCCGGTGAGCGCGGAGGCCGTCAATAATCTCCTCGACCGGGAGATCATCGCCAACGCTCGCGGGTGGATGGAGGCCGCGGCCGAAGCGTGGCGTGCACTGCCTCAAGCGCAGGTGGCGAGCCCGCCGCCGGTTCGGCTCCTGCCTGAGCACATCGCTTTCGCCACCCTCTGGCATCAGGCCGCCAGCCAGGAGAGGGCTCAGCGGGGGCCTGGCTCGGGGCTCGACATGCTGGTGGGGCTGGAGGCTCAGACCCTCGGGCTTGCCCGCCTGACGCTCAAGGAGACGGCCCCGGCGGCCCTGGTCGTCGGCGGCTTCCAATCCGGCAAGACGACGGCTCTCCGCACTATGCTGCGCTCGCTCGCGCTGCGCTCTAGCCCCGATGAGGTGCGCCTCGTGCTGGTTGACCCGCGCAGGAGCAGCTTCCGCAACCTGGCGATCGGGCCCCACGAGCCGCTCTACGCCACAAGCGAGGCCCACCTCGCCGAGCTCGCCGAGCAGCTCGACCAGGCAATGGAGGAGCCAACTCCGAGGCAGCGCTGGGTCGTCTGCATCGACGACTTCGACATCGGCCAGAGCCAGTTCACGACGCAGTTTCAGAAGCCGTTCTCTGGGCAGAAGACCTTTCTCGTGGTGCTGGAGAAGCTGGTGAGCCTCGGGCGCGAGCGGGGCTTCGGGCTGATGGTCGCCGCCAACACTTCGAGCCCGACGCAGCTCCTGGGTCAGCTGAGCGCAGGGCGCTACGGCCTGATCCTGCAGCCGCACAACTTCCCGCCGGCCACGAATCTGCTCGGCGTCCGCCTTCCCATCCCGGCAAGCGGCAGGCAGATCATCCCAGGGCGGGGGCTTCTCGTCAGCAACAACCTTCAGCAGTGGGTGCAGGTTGCAGCAGAAAGTGAGGAGGTGCTCTCCTGATAAGAGATCGGTAAGTCACAATCAGCTGACACCTTTATTGTCTACAGTTAGCAGGTGCCATGTCGGGGAGTGATAAAACTCTGGTATGGCACCTGCTCAATTTATCGGGCTTAGTGTCTTTTTAACAGCACGAGAATGCGCCTGCGTGTTGAAAAAGGCACGGGGCAGGCGTATCATGAGGGGTGGCCATCCGTTCAGCGAACAGGAGGCCACCATGATGGGGTTCAAGGCCCGTATCTTTGCGCCCCAGCCCAACGTTACCCTTAACGATCTGGTGCCCCAAGATCACTTCTATCGGCACCTGGATCGTACCCTGGACCTGTCGTTTGTGCGTGAGCTCGTGCGCGACTGCTATGCGCCGCTGGGGCGGCCCTCGATTGACCCGATCGTCTTCTTCAAGCTCCACCTGGTAAAGTTCTTCGAAGGCATCCGCTCCGCACGACAACTGGAGGCCGTCGGGGCCGACCGGCTCAGTGTGCGCTGGTATCTGGGCTATGACCTGCACCAGCCGCTCCCCGACCATTCCAGCATGACTCGCATCCGCGATCGCTATGGCATCGCGGTCTTCCGCCAGTTCTTCGAGACAATCGTCGCCCGCTGTCAGGCCGCAGGTCTGGTCGTCGGCCAGGCGCTCTACGCGGATGGGACCCTGGTCGAGGCCGACGCCGACCGCGACGCCATGGTCCCGCGCTTCGCCGTAGAAGCCTATCTTCAGCAGCTGTTTGGCGACGCCTATACGCCCCCGGCGGACGCCGAGCCGGGCCAACCCGCACCCGAGGCTCCAGGACCCGCACCGGCCGCGGCCGAAGCGACGGCTTTGGCCCAGGTCAACCGCTTACGGCGCCAGGTCCGAGCCCGCCAGCGCAAGCCACCGCTCGACGACCCCGTCATCCGCGGACGGTTCCCGCCCAGGTCGTCGAGGCGGATCGCCCGCCGCTCCACCAGGCCGCGCTGCTCCAGGCCCAGCATCAGGGCGTGGGCGGCGCGAAGGTCATGCACGAGGTAGCGGCGGCGGAGTAGGGGGCGCTCGGCAATCTTCGCAGCCGCAGCCAGGTCGGCCAGCGGTCGTGGCCCCCAGCGGGGGGCAGGCCAGCACGCCGCCGATTCCCAGATCCGAGGTGATTCGCTGGGAGTTCTCAAGACAGCAATGCTCGGGGATACTTACATTTAATCGATTAATACGCTACTTTTTATGGAGGAAAACAGATCGAGTATTTATCGACTATCTTGTAAAGATCGTATGAATGCATCGATTAGAACTGGTGCTGCAAGATACTGTCCTAATTTTCGGGTGAATTCGTGTTCTGCATTGACGCTCTTAAGAAACTCATAATGCGTTTCTGCTTCCATTGTCTTATTCACAAAATAGTAATAGATTCCCATAATACCATAAAAACTAGTAATTTCTGAGACATGAAAAGAGGATCTTTCGGGGTACAGATCCTTTAGGCTTTGCTTGTGCTCGAAAATCGCTGGTACTTGATCGTATTTCTTATCCTGTATGCATAATTCTGCATAATTGACGCGTGCAAAGAGATAGCGGGGAAATCTTGAATAATTCTCCTTGATAAGCTCTATTGTTTTTTCGTGTTGCCCTGAACGAGCGTATGCCGCGCCTATGTAATTATTGAGCTTGGGGTAGTTAGGAAACTGTCGCTTCCACTCCAGCAGTTCGGGTATTACTTGTTTCGGATGTTCAATAAGAAGATTATAGAGACGGTCAAGGTCGTCTTCTACATGCTTTGGGAGCAATGGAAAATCCGGATTCTCTATAGGTTCGTCGGTTATTTCAAAATTAACAATAATCCGGTATCCCTGCTGTGACTTCGAGGGTTTCTTTATTGCTCTATTGTGTTTATTCCTACCCATGTATAGCTCCCCTTTTGCTTACGTGTAGCGTGTATCTATTATATCGCGGATAAACCATCCTGCAAGTCTCCTAGCATTGTCCACCTTCGTTCCTCTCCCGGCGCTGCCTCGGTTTAACCGACGCCCTCTACAACCGGGCTGGCACCACCTCGCCCTGTCCAGCGGCGGCGCATCACCTTCTAGCTCCAGCCTGACACCCCCCGCCAGCGCATCGCCCTCGGCGAGCATCGCCAGCGCATCGCCCTCGCGCAGCAGGCGCGGCTTCGCCTCACGTCCCGCACGCCCGTGCGTGTTGACTTCCCCCCGCATCGCGCCGTACCATAGCCGCAGCGTAGCACGCTGTATGGAGGCCCGCAGGCGGCATGGCCGACGACACCGACAACCAGGAGCCCACTGACCCGCTGACCGTGGGCGAATTGATCACACTCCAAGAGGCGGCAGAGTATGCGGGACTGTCTAAAGAGTCCATCCATGCTTATGTGAAACGAGGGCGCCTTAAAGCCAAAAAACGAGGATGGATGTGGTTTACTACTGCTGCTGCTGTTGATGAATATCTTGCCTCTCGAAACCTCGAAAACATTCCCAAGAAATACCGTCACGAAGATTGACAGTATACTGATCTCAGTGTAGTATAGTGAGTAGAAATGACGCAGCCTAGCAGGTGCTGGTAACACCCACTAGGCCGCTAACCCCCTCCTGGGATGAGCAGGAAAGGGCTGGGCGCGATTGTACCATCAATCGCGGCGATCCCCGGCCCCACCAGCACCGCGGTGGGGGCCGTGCGCGCAGGAGTTGTCATTTCGCCGGCGCGGCCAGCGCTCCGAGGCTTAGCGGAGCAGCCTGGAGGATCGCCGTGACCACGACGGCTACCCCTGGCGTGCCCCACGGCGCCCTCCGGGACCACGGAGGATCGCCACCATGGCGCCCAACTCCCCATCCCCAGCCCCCCGCC
>JAAXUL010000434.1 GCA_013336035.1 Chloroflexales bacterium | reverse complement strand
CTTGCGGTCGGCCTGGGGGCGCATGCGCTCGACGGAGCGATCGACCACCGGCCTGATCAGCAGGGGGGCCAGCTTGAGCGTGACCCGCCCCGACTCGATCTGCGCGAGCTCGTGCAGCTCGTCGACCAGCTGGGTGACGGCGTCGATCTCCTGGGCCATCTGGCCGAGCATGCGCCGGGTCACCTCGGGGGGCGGCTCGGATTGCACGGTCTCGACCAGCAGCTTGAGCGAGGCCAGGGGGGTGCGCAGCTCGTGCGAGACGTTGGCCACCAGGTCGCGGCGCGAGCGCTCGAGCATGCTGATCTGGGTGATGTCGCTGATCAGCAGCAGGGCCCCCGCGGTCTGGCCCGCGGGGGCGAGGGCGGTGCAGCGCAGACGCAGGGTTCGCCCGCTGGCGATCGGCCTCATCGCGATCTCGCGGGGCTCGCGGTCGCGCAGCACCTCGGCCACAAGCGCGTCGGCCTGGTGATCGCGCAGCAGGGCGATCAGGCTCTGCCCGGCGAGCCCCCGGTCGCCCCCGAGCATCTCGTGGACCTGCGGATTGAGGTAGCGCACCTGGCAGGCCTGGTCCACCACAACCATGCCGGCGTCGAGGGTGTCGGCCGTGGCCTGGAAGAGGGGGTGCGAGAGGGCGCTGAGCTGATCCTGGGCCGCCGGCGGCATCTCGGGCAGGGGCGCGGCGGGCGACGCGGCGGGCGCGCGCCGGCGGGCCACGAGCAGCCAGGCGCAGGCGCCCAGGCTGGCGGCCAGGGCCAGGGCGAGCAAGATCTCGAGCGCGGTCATGGCAGGTCTTCAGGTGCCTCGAAGCGATAGCCAACACCGCGGACGGTCTGAATGTAGCGGGGGCGGGCGGGGTCGAGCTCGATCTTCTCGCGCAGCCAGCGGATGTGCACGTCGACGGTGCGGCTGTCGCCGATGAAATCGAGGCCCCAGACCCGCTCGAGCAGCAGGTCGCGCGAGAGGGCGATGCCGCGGTTGCGGATCAGGCAGGCGAGCAGGTCGAACTCCTTCTGGGGCAGGGCGAGCTCGCCGCTCTCGCGCCAGGCGCGGCGGCTGCTGGTGTCGACCCTGAGCGCGCCGGCCTCGAGGACCTCGCGGCTGGCGCCGCGGGGCTGGCGCTCGGTGCGGCGCATGATCGCGCGGACGCGGGCCAGGAACTCGCCGAGGCTGAAGGGCTTGCCGATATAGTCGTCGGCGCCGAGCTCGAGGCCGACGATGCGGTCGACCTCATCCTGGCGCGCGGTGAGCATGATCACGGGGACGTCGCTCTCCTGGCGCAGGATGCGGCAGACCGAGAAGCCGTCGAGGCGCGGGAGCATGATATCGAGCACGATCAGGTCGGGCTGGTCGCGGCGGGCAAGCTCGAGGCCCTGGACCCCGTCGGCGGCGAGGAGGACGGTGTAGCCCTCGCGCTCGAGGTTGTAGCGCAGCGTCTCAGCCAGGGTGAGCTCGTCTTCAACGAGCAGAATCGTGGACATAGAGGCTCCGCGGGCGGGGTTGCACAGGCCCCACAGCGCCTTCTCTTCTTTGGCACACGAACGCCGGCGCCGGCGCTGCTCGCGCTGGCAACCGGCCTCGTTAGCCCCACAGGGGGAACAATGGTCGGGGCGGAGGGATTTGAACCCACGACCCCCGCGTCCCAAACGCGGTGCTCTACCGGGCTGAGCCACGCCCCGACTGTGCTAAGGGTAGCAGCATTAACAGCGAATGTCAAACGAATAAACGGATGCCGAGGGCATCTGTTTATTCGCTCTCGCCATTTGTTGGCGGGGGGCCTTTGCGCGAGCGGTGCCTGAGGCGGGCGCGCACGCGCTCGACCTCGGCGATGGCCTGGCGCACCTCGGCGAGCCACTCGGCGTGCTCGGCGGCGAAGGCCCGCACGGCGTAGGCCAGGGCGCCGCTGCGGGTGTCGGCCACGCCCGCGGCCACCAGGGTGTCAAGCACCTCGCGCTCGGCCCGGCCCAGGCGGGTCATCACCGGGGTGGTGCGCGTGGTAAACAGGGCCTCGGCGGCACCCGAGCGCATCCCCCAGGCCACGGGCAGCCCGATGACCCGCTCGAGCTCGCGGGCGATCCGCATACGGGAAGGCCGCGTCTCCTCGCGGCGGCGCGCGATCAGGGCCAGAGGCTCCTCGGGCTCACCCTCGTCCGCGGGGTCTACCTGTAGCACGACCACCACCTCGTCGGGGTAGAGGCGCACGACCGGCGGGTGAGCGGCCAGATCGGGCGGCAGCCGGCGGGCCACCAGGGCCACGACTTCCTCTTCGCGCATAGGTCAAGCCTCCTACAGGCTGCTCTGCGCCTATTGTACCGTAGAAGCCATGTCCCACGACATGCTATAATGGCCGCCGTGTCGCCGGCATCGCCCCGCCCGGCAACAGGCGGCGGCCCCGACATCCTCTGCCGTGGCGCCGTCCGCGCCGACCCACGTCTAGTCCGTCTTGCTCCCTGGTGCGTACGACCCCCTACAGCCCGCGCGCGGCGCCGGGCCCGACGGTGACTCTGTGCAGTTCGAGCTGATTGAGACAGGCAGCGAGGTGCGACTGCGCACGGCTCAGATCGAGCTGGGCTGGTCGCGCGAGAGCGGCGCCCTGGTGGTGATGGCCCTCCACGGCGGCCCCAACGTTCTCGGCCATGGCCCGCCGCGCCCCGGCCTCGACATCGCCCTTGGCTCAAACACCTCCTGGACGGCGCCCCGCTCATTCGCCCGCTACCTCTCGCACAAGGTGACCACGGGCGAGGACGGCGTCAGGGTGACGATGGCCGTTGGCCTCGGCCCACTCAAGATCCGCGACCACTACACGGTGCGGGGCGCGCTGGTCGAGCGCCGGGCCGAGATCGAGAATGTAGGCCCCGACGATCTGCGCATGTTTGGGGCGCGCCTGATCCTGCCCAACGCCCGCGTGGGCAACGCCCAGACCTGCCAGCTCGACGCCCCGGGCAACAGTGTGCGCCCGCGGGTGCCCCTCTCGGTGGCCGCCGCACAGCGCCGCAACGTGCTGCCGCGCCGCTTCTTCGCGCCGGGCGTGCGGGGCGGCCAGGCCCTCGAGCCCGCGCCCACCCAGGGCCCGGGGCTCCTCGCCCTCCACGGCGCGGCCCCACCCCAGACCTTACTCTGCTGGTTTCGGGCCGAGGCCGACGCCGCCCTGCCCTTCGTCGAGGGCGTCGAAGGCTGGGCAGACGCCGTCTCGCTGGCCCACGAGGTGGGCGTGACCGGCTGGCTGCGGCCCGGCGAGCATCTCGCCGCCGGCGTGCAGTGCGCCCTGATCGTCGATGGCCCCTGGGCCAAGGCGCGCGAGCGCTTCCTCGCCACCCTTGCGCCACGAGAGCGCTCGGCGCCCTGGGTGGGCGATACGCCAATCTACCTGACGAGCGCGGCCGACCACAACGGTCTGGCGGGCCTCGCGGACGCTGTGCCCGATCTGGCCGCCCTGGGGGTGGGCGCCCTGGCGCTGCGGCCCGTCCACCCCTGCGTAGATGGCCAGATCCTCGACCTTGAGGGGGTCGACCCGGCGCTTGGGACGCCCGTCGATCTACGACGGCTCGTCGAGACCGCCCACAGCGCCGGCTTGCGGGTCTTGCTCGACCTGTCCCTCCAGGGCTGCGCCGCCGAGTCGCGCTACCTGACCGAGCGCCCCGACTGGTTCGCCCGCAGCGAGGTAGGGGCCTTCGTGATCGGCCCCCCGCCAGATGTGCCTGCGACAAGCGCCCACCCGGGCGTGGCCCCCCCGCCCGGGTGCTACAGCTTCGACTGGCACAGCGATGACCTGCAGGCCCATATGCTCGCCTGGGCCTGCGCCCAGATCGAGGACCTGAGCATCGATGGGTTCCGCGCCGTGGCGCCCTATAGCCCCGTCCTCAGCTGGACGCGCCGCGCGCCCCACTACGCCAGCGATGGGGCACTCATCCCTATGGCCTGGCTCGGGCAACTGCGCGAGTCAATGGACCAGCACAGGCCCGGCCTGGCCCTCCTCTCGGCCCTGCCCGGGCCCGGGTACGGCGCCAGCTGCGACGGGCTCTATGACTACCCGGTCCACCTCATGTTCGTCCACACTGCCCTGCGCCGCCTGAGCGCCCACGAGCTGCGCGATTACCTTGACGATATACGCTATGTCTCGCCGCCCGGGGTGGCCCGCATCGGCTTTATGGAGAGCCACGACACCTGCTACATCAACCCCCTGGCCGATGGGCTGCGGGGCTCGCGCATCAGCCGCATGCTGCTGGCCGGCATGGCTCTCTGCGGCTTCGTGCCCTCGCTCTGGTCAGGGCAGGAGCAGGGCGAGGAGCCGTTTCTGCGCTCGCTCCTGGGCCTCTGGCGAAGCGAGCCCGCCCTGCGCCGCGGCTCGGCCGACTTCACCGCCGCGCGCTGCGACTCGGCCGAGGTCATGGCCGTGCTGCGCGAGCACGAGGGCCGGCGCCTCCTCGGGCTGATGCACACTGGCTCCCGCCGCTCCGAGGTGGTGATCGAGCTGCCCTCAGGCAAACGGGGCGCCGCCCCGCGCGATCTGCTGGCCGCCTCGCCCCTGGCCCTCCGCGTCGACGGCGGCGCCCTGCGCCTCGCTCTTGCCCCGTTCAGCGCGTACTGCCTCCAGCTGTCGTAAGCTCAGGCAAGGTCTCACTTATAGGACCCGCCCCACGGCGAGCAGCCCCACCTGGACGCAGTGATAGTCTGGCTGGGCCAGCACGTACCCGGGCCCGTTCGGGTCAGACAGGCGCCGCCAGCGCGCCCAGACGGCGTCCTCGACCGCTGGCGACACCGCGGCCCTGGGCACGCCGCGCAGCCCGGACAGCAGGTAGCCCTCTAGGTAGGCGTGGGCCGCCGGCTCGATCGGGAAGCGCGCCTCGGCTAGATGTGCGTAGACGCGCCGGTCAGCGAGGCCCGCCGCGCGCAGCCACGTGACGGCTGTCTCGTGATGCACAGGGGATGAGGCCGCCGGAGCGCGCGGCTCCTCGTAGGCCGCGCGCAGGGCGTGCTCGAGCTGCGGCTCGCCCGGCAGGACGATGCCGCGCTCGGGGGCGATAAACCAGATCGCGACCGTCCCGCCAGGGCGGACGACCCGCGCAGCCTCGCGCACGACCGCGAGCGGTGTGAGGCCGCACCCCGCCCAGAGCACATCGGCGCACCAGGCCCAGTCGAAGCTGGCATCGGCAAAGGGCAGGGGCTCGCGCAGGTCGACCCACTCCAGGCGCGCCCGCGCCTCCAGGCCCTGCGCCGCGATCAGCTGCTGCGCGGCGGCGAGGTGCGGGCGCGAGATGTCCACGCCGACAATCTGGCCGCGCTGCGCGGTGGCCGCGTCGAGCAGGGGCAGCAGCCCGCCCGGGCCGCAGCCGAGATCGAGGCCGCACGAGCCGGGCGGCAGCCCCAGGGTAGCGATGGCCTCGCGGTAGGCCGGGGTCATAAAGGCGTTGTAGGCCAGCTCGCTCGCCACATAGTCGACGGCCGTCAGGTCGCCGCCTCGCGCCGGCATCTCGAGCATCATCAGCGGGACGGTGTAGCCGCGGAGGCTAGGCCGCTCGTGGTGGGTGACCGTGAAGCCTAGCCGCTGGTAGAAGCGCAGCGCCGGGCTCCCCTCGATCACCGATGTCCTGAAGCTGCGGACGTGCGCCGAGAGGTTTGCCGTCGCGGCGGCCCACAATGTCTTGCCCAGGCCCTGGCCGCGCGCCGTGTGCCGCAGGTAGAGCTGCCCGAGGTGGGCGACGCCGTCGCCAGTCACGGTGAGCCTGATCATCCCGATGATCTGCCCATCGCGCTCGGCGACGAGCAGCCGGGTGTCGTGTGAGGCCAGGGCCCGCTCGAAGGACTCGCGGCTCCAGAACTGCTCGAGACCGACCGTGATATAGCCGTCGGGCACGAGGCCGGTGTAGGTGTCACGCCATGCCGATACGCCCACCGCCTGGATGGCGGGAATGTCATCGGACGTCGCGGATCGTATGGTCACGGTCATCGGGTGCTCCTCCACCGGGCGAGACACAGCAAACAGAGCGCCTTACGGCTCAACTTATGCGCGCGGCGCACCCCATATCCGCGAGAGCCTGACAGGGCGGCAACCATTCGCTAGACTAAAGGCAAGCATTCTATGATTGCCGCCCTTGCAGCGATCTGCGGCGCTGCTCTATAGTCCCGCGCGTTCATAATCAGGATGCAGCATCCTAGCATGAGCGGCGAGAAGTGGCAACATGGCTGCTAGCCATGTTAGGGCTATGCCCGCGAGAGCCGTTACGAGAGCCGCGCGTGCCTTCGCCCTGCTCAGTCGCCGCCGGAGCTGTCCCCCCCGCCGGAGCTGTCCCCCCGCCGGAGCTGTCCCCCCGCCGGTCGCCGTCGCGCTCGGCGCCGCCGTGGCCGCTAGCACAGGGGCACTGCCGTGCACAATCGAGATCCGCGACGCGTGGACAGACTGCCTCTCGGTGCGGCCACTCACCCGGACCTGAGCGCCTGGTAGGGAGGTGCCATCAATCTGTGTGCCAGGACTTACAAGCACGGGCACACTCTCGACCACCCACTGGGCGCCAGCGATCGTCCCGATCGTGCCACTGAAGACAACCGGCTCCTGGCGGCCCGCGTCGAGGAGCGCGCTGACCTCGGCGCGGCGGCGCTGCTCGATCTGGCGGGCGGCCCCCTCCTTATCCGCGGCGAGGGCCAGCGTCCCCGCTCGACGGCGCGCTTGACGGCATAGAGCGGATCGCCGGGCAGAGCGCTCGCCGAGGCCGTCGCCATCCCGCCGGAGATCAGCACGAGGGCAACGAGCAGCACGACAAAGGCGAGCCCTAGGCGCGAGGATAGCCAGGGCAAGCGGCGCCCAGATGATGCGGGGCGCAGCTCAGCGGCGCGGTTGA
>JAAXUL010001253.1 GCA_013336035.1 Chloroflexales bacterium | reverse complement strand
CCTCCATGTCAGCTCGGTCGCCCGGCTGGACATGCTCGAGCCACCCTACGACCTGGCGATCGATGTGGGCTGCCTGCACAGCCTGAACGACCCGGATGCGCGGGCCTACGCCGCCGGGCTGGCGCGGCTGCTCCGGCCCGGGGCAGGCTATCTGCTCTTTGGTCGGTGCCCCGACTCGGCCGTCACGGATGGCCTGCGTGGGCTGACCGAGGGGCGCGTCCGCGCGCTGTTCGCCGGGAGCTTCCAGGTGGACCGGGTGGCGCCGGGGATGACCACGAACGCGGTGGGGCGCGCCATCCCCTCTCTCTGGCTCTGGCTGACCCGGCGGTGAGTCAGCGGGGCCGGTGGACGCGCGCCGGCTCCATCACCCTCATGCGACTGCCTGGGAAGGACACTCTCTGATGACCACCCTGAGCGGACTCACGCTTCCGTGCTGCCTGAGCGACGACGAGATCGCGGGGCTGCTCCGCGAGGATGTGCCCTACCTGGACCTGACGACCCACGCGCTGGGCATCGGCGACGCGCCGGGGACGATCACCTTCGCGGCGCGCCAGCCCACCGTGATCGCGGCGACCGAGGAGGCCGGCCGCCTGCTCACCCAGTGTGGCGCGACGGTGACGATGGCGCTGCCCAGCGGGAGTCGGGTCAGGCTCGGGGAGCTGGTGCTGATGGCGACGGGGCCAGCCCACGCGCTGCATCGGGGCTGGAAGGTCGCGGTCAACCTGCTGGAGTACGTCTCGGGCATCGCGACCCGGACCTATGCGCTGGTCGCGGCGGCGCGCCAGGTGAACCCGCGGGTCACGGTCGCGACGACGCGCAAGGTCTTCCCCGGCACCCGCGCCCTGGCGGTGAAGGGCATCCTGGCCGGCGGCGCGGTCCCCCACCGCCTGGGCCTCTCCGAGAGCATCCTGATCTTTCCCCAGCACCGCGCCTTCCTGGGCGGGCTGGACGGGCTGTGCGAGGCGCTGCGCAGGCTGAAGCAGACTGGCCGGGAGCACAAAGTGGGGGTTGAGGTCGAGGGCCTGGACGACGCGCTCGCCGTGGCCGAGGCCGGGGCGGATCTGCTCCAGTTCGACAAGCTGCCCGCCGCCGAGCTCCAGGCGGCCGTGGGGGCACTCCGACCACGCTTTCCAGCCCTGACGCTGGTGGCCGCTGGCGGCCTGACGGCGACGAACATCGCCGCCTACGCGGCGACGGGGGTCGATGTGCTAGCCACGACCTGGCCGTACAGCGGCCCGCCGGCCGACATCGGGGTGAGTATCAGCCGAGGGGAGCCGGGGGTAGGTGCGAGCGCGCCGCCCGGCTGCTAATCACCATAATGCCTTCGCCCGGTCCAGCCTTGGCCAGTCGTTCGCCGCCGTCAGCATTGTCCTGGTCGCCCTCGGCGCCCGCATGCTCCGCCTCGACCGGCGAGCTGCGTCGCAGCCCGCCGTGTCCGACTCGCCCGCGCCGCGCGACTAGCGACACGGGGGCACGGGCGCGCCTCTCCCCTCGCGCTGGAAGCGAGCAGGTACGCCCGTGGCGCCCCACACGTGCGACTTCGAGCCGCTGCCAGAGGGTGTAGGCGACGGGGGCCAGGGCCATCGGCGTACCGGGGTGGCCTGAGTTTGCCGCCTGGACCGCGTCCATCGCCAGCGTGCGGATGGTGTTGATGCTCGGCTGTGCCAGTGAGTCATGGGCGCTCATGGCAGGGATGCTCCTGATACAAACGATTGGCGAAGGCGTGCGTCACGCCCACCGTCGAAGCCTCTGAGCCAATGGCTGAGGTGCGCCGGCCCACCAGCCGCTCATAGAGCCAGGCCTGCCGCGTGATAGCCTCCTGGTAGACGGTGTGGCGGGCCAGATCCGGTTCGTAGGTCGGCCCCTCGGCCGCAGGTGCGGCGTCGAGCGAGGGCATCGCGCCCAGGGCGCGCAGGGCGAGGAGGGCCACGCCCCGGCTGGTCGTCTCGGCCTCGCCGGAGGCCACAAGCGGCCGTCCGAGCACGTCGGCGACGATCTGCATCCAGGCCGGCGAGCTGAGCAGCGCGCCCCCGGAGGCGACCACGCGCACGTCGCCCGAGCGAGCTGTCAGGCGACGCTCGATCAGGGCGAAGCGGTAGGCCAGCGCCTCCAGGCTGGCCCGCAGGATGGCGAGCGGCGTGGTGGCCAGGGTCAGGCCGTAGATGCTCGCCGGCACGTCGCCCGCCCAGCCCGGGCTGCGCTCGCCGGCCAGGAAGGGCAGCACGGTCAGCCCGTGGCTGTCGGGCGGGAAGGCCGCCAGGGCCGCCTCGGCGGCCGCCGGGTCGCCGAGCTGCAGGCTCTGGCGCAGCCAGGCGTAGACGTTGCCGCCCTCGCTGGTCGCCCCGCCGACCAGGGCGTGCGCGCGATCCACCCGGTAGCACCAGAGCCCCGGCGGCACGACCTCAGGCTCGGGTTGCACCACCCGCAGCGCCCCGCTGGTGCCGACCGTCAGGGCCAGGCTGCCGGGGCCGGCGCAGCCTCGTCGTCGCCTTCAATCGGTCCGAACCGCAGCGAGTTCATGTTC
>JAAXUL010001252.1 GCA_013336035.1 Chloroflexales bacterium | reverse complement strand
GGAAGGTTCGTCATGGCTGTCCCGTTCTCACCCTCGCTCCCTGGTCGCTCTGAGTTTGGCTATGAACACTATCGCTACCTGGCGCAGCAGCAGCAGCGCGAATGGGTAGGGACCACCCGCACCCTTCGCCCCGCCGAAGGCGAAACCGGTGCACAGTTTCGGGTCCGTGTCGATTCGCTCGTGGCAAGCCTTCCCTCGTGTGGTATCATCGACGTGACGGTGGATGAAGAGATCCGGGCCGGTGTGGTCGTCCAGGCGACCATCCGCATCGCCCGGGAACCCGAGCCCTCCGTGGTCCCAGCTGATGACCTGCGCGTTGCCAAAGGCCGGCCCTCCGGCCCCCGCGGCTCGCGTGGCGGGGCTGGGGGGCACTGAGCAAGCAGCGAACACGCGCGGCTCATCGCCTTCGGGGCAGCGGCCTACCGCTCCGGAGCGGTGGGCCGCTTTTTTAGCCCGCATCGCCTTTCACAGTGAGCAGCGATCTACGCGCCACACTGGCATCTCGCCAGTGTGGCGCTTTGTTTTTGGCCCGCATCGCACAAGGACATTCCGGTGGCCGACATCGCAGCACTCCTTCAGCTTGGCGGCATGGGCGTGATGGCCTTCGCCGCAATCGCCGTCACCCGCATTCTCCTGCCCATCCTCTCCGCCCTCTCTGACCGGCTCCTCGATGCCGTGGAGCGGCAGACCCAGGCCATTGACCGGCTCGGCGATGTCGCCGCCAGCATGGACAAGCGACTCATCATCGTCGAGCAGCAGATTGACATGCTCCAGGACCTTATCCATGGCGTCATCTGGCCCTCCCAGGCCGGCCAGTCTCGTCCCAGCCAGCGCAAGCGGCAGAGCTCGGGCCTGATTGAGATCCCCGCCGATGAGAAGCGCCCGGCTCGGGCCTCCAATGGCCGCCCCTAACCCCTATGCCTCACCTCTCGGCCCCTCGCTGCCCCTCCGCCGCTCGCTCCGCTCCGGCCTCTCAGCCGCAGCGGGCGAACGGCCCTTCCCTGCATCGACAGCAACGCAGGGAATCGGCGCAGCCCATCGGCCGCATTGGGACGCGGCCAAAACCAGCAAGGGCTCGCAGCAAAGTTCCTGTAGACTCGCCCCTCTGGGCATGGCTCTGGAACGCCTTGGAACGGCGATCTTACAGTAACCCCTCCCCCCCCACCAAGTTCCTGTACAAGACTGACGACACACCCCCTTTTGAGATTCAGGCTTCGAGCGCATCAGGACGCGCTCCGCGGCCCCTCGTTGACGGTAACGTGAGGGCGGTGGGGTCGCTGTAAATCGACGGGTGGTAACTTTGAAGCCCCTGTACACGCAGGGCTTCACCGCGACAGGAAGGGAGAAACCGACCGATGAAACGAGCGGCACAACGGGCGGCGGAGCAGGCCACAGCGGCGGCCCAGGTGGTAACCGGGCGCATCAAGGCCATCACGCAGCTTGCCGACCAGATCACCGAGGGCGATCTGACCTTCCCCGAGGCGCAGATCGCCGACGCGTTGGCAGAACTGGCCTTTAGCCACGGCTTTACGAGACTAATGATCCGCGCCATAGCGATCCGCATCGCCGAGGGCGCGAGCAGACCCTAGCACGCATAAGGAATCGTCCTATGTCCGCCCCATTCCCCTCCGCACGCACCCACCGGGCTGACACCCTGGGCCTCATCGTCGCACTGGAGCGGCTGGCCGAGCGGCTGGCCAGCCAGGATCTCACGCATCCCGAGGCGGCCCCGGCGCTGGCCCGGCTGGGCCACAACCGCGACCTCATGCGCCTCTTCCTGGCCTGTCGGCTGGCCCACCACCAGGAGGCTCAGACACGGTTATCGCGGGCCCTGGAGCTGGAGCTAGCCCAGGCAGATAGTGACCCGGCCGCATCGGCGGCCTTCGCGGAGGCCCTATGAGCAGCACAGTGACTGACAGCGCGGTGTTCACCGAGGAGAGCGGGCTGTATGGCCCGACGCTGGCGAGCGAGGCGAATGTGGTGCGGGCGATCCTGGCCCGGCCGCATGGGGAATACACGGAGCAGGACATCGCGGGCGTGATGGTGCCGGCCTACTTCCACATTTGCGCGACGGTCGGGCTCAATCCGGTGCTGGTGATTGCCCAGGCGATTGTCGAGACCGACAACTTCGCGTCCTGGTGGGCGGCGCGGCCCCGGCGCAACCCGGCGGGTATCGGGGTCAACGGGCGCACCACACGCACGCAGCCCAACCCGGCCAAGGGCTGGGAGTTCGACCAGGGCGCGGGCCTGTGGAAAGCGGGCCGCCGCTTCGCCAGCTGGAAGGACGACGCGATCCCGGCCCACATCGGGCGGCTGCTCGCCTATCTGGTCACCCCCGCGGCGGCCAGCACGCTGCTCCGGGACCGGCTGCTCATCGACCAGGCGCTCGCCTACCACCCGATCGACTCGAGGGTGCGCGGCTCGGTGCGCTGTCTGCGGCATCTCGGCCAGGCGCACAACCCCTCGGGGCTCGGCTGGGCCAAGCCCGGCATCCACTACGGGACGCACATCGCCGCCGTGGCGCGGCGGCTCATCGCAGACTGACACAGGAGCAAGCAT
>JAAXUL010001251.1 GCA_013336035.1 Chloroflexales bacterium | reverse complement strand
GCGGGCCCCTCGGGGCGCTCATCGGCGGGGCGACCGGCGCGGCCATCGGCGGGCTGACGGCCAAGTTGCGTGACACCGGCGTCCCCGAGGAGCGCATCAAGGAGATCGGTGCATCGCTCGTGCCCGGCACCTCGGCTCTCGTCGGGATGGTCGAGGAGTCCCTGGTCGGCGAGGTCGAGGCCGCCCTGAAGGCGGCCGGCGGCAGCACCCTGTCCGCCGCTGTCAGCGAGGCGGTCGCGAGCGACCTGGCCGCCGGCAAGGAGGTCGCCTACGACGCGGTGCCCGCCACGGGCGGTAGTGTTGCCGACGCCGAGCCGGCTGCCGAGGCGCCAGCTGAGCCGCCAGCCGATGCTGACCAGAGCGCCCCGAAGGACACGGCGAGCTAAGCTTTCTCTGGTAACGAGGGGCGCCGTAGTGCGCGCCAGCGCGGCCGGCGCCCCTCACCCGACCCGTACCAACGGCGCGCCAAAGTGTCACTGGCGCAGACAACTGCTGTGAATGGGCCACGTGCTATGGACAGCTTTGAACAGTTCCTCGCTTCCATCACCTTCGGTGACCTGACGATCATCCTCGCGCTGGCGCTGATCGGCCTGATCGCCTATGGAGTCGCGCTGCGGCTGATCGATACGCTGCTCATACCATTGGTGCGGCGGGCCAGGCCAGGGCTGGACACAGCGTTGCGCCAGCAGCGCTTCTCGCGCTACGCGGCCCTGCTGGTGCCGCCGGTGGTGATCAAGCTGGCCCTCGTGGTCGTCGGGGCGCAGCTGGGGTCCCTTGCGACCCTGATCAGCCAGGCCCTCGAATTCTTCGTGATCCTCGACCTCGCCCTGCTGCTCAACGCGCTGCTGCGGGCCATCGAGCACGTCGTCGAGCCCGAGCGCAAGGCTCTGGGGGCGCTCCCGCTGCGGCGGCTGTTCCAGATCCTGCGCGTGACCAACATCGTCCTGGCGGCGATCCTGGCCCTGGGGGTGTTCTACGACATCCAGCTTGGCTGGGTGCTCGGCAGCCTCGGCCTGCTCGCGGCGGCCGCCTCGATCGTCTTCGGCGACCTGATCTACAACGTGGTCGCCCGCACCATCCTGGTCTCACAGAATCTGGTAGCGGTCGGCAACTGGATCAGCATCCCGGCCCTGAGTATCGACGGCCAGGTGCGCACCGTCGGGTCGTTCCTGATCGAGGTGGAGAACTGGGACAAGAGCGTGGCCACGGTGCCGCCGCGCTACCTGCTGACCAACAGCTTCCGCAGCTGGCAGCAGATGACCCGCTCCGGGAGCCGGCGCATCATGCACACACTCTACCTCGACCTGGCCTCAGTTCGCCCCGCCGACGTGCCGATGCTGGCCGAGGCGCGCACGCTGCCCGGCGTGGCCGCCTACCTGGATGGCCTGGCCAGCGTCTCGACCGTCACGAACATCGCCCTGTACCGGGCCGCCGTGCGGGGCTATCTGGAGACCCACCCGCAGGTGCAGACCGAGCTGCCGTTCCATATGTTTGACCTCGACGCGACACACCTGGGCCTGCCGGTGCAGATCCTGGCCTTTCTGCGCGAGACGGCCGAGCTGCCCTACCGCCTGATCGACGCCGAGATCTACGAGCACGCGCTGGTGCTGGCGGGGAACTTTGGGCTGTGCGTGTACCAGGTCCCCGGAGACCACGAGCTGCGTGATGCCGTCGCGCCGGTGGAGCGTGGGCCGCTCGACCCCGATGGCACGGTGCCAGCACCGGCGCACGATACGACTCGTTGATCGGTGGCAGTCCCATCCTACACCGGTACGGTCTGCGATGCCGGCACGGCCGTGGGGGTCTCTGCGAGTCGCCGCGGGGCAGCCAGGGCGCCGACGGCGAGCACGAAGCTCACCAGGGAGACGAGGACGCCGACGCTGGGGAGCTGTCCGAGCAGCGCCACGAGCACGACGGCGAGGAGCTGCACCGGGAGGCTCTTTGGGGCCCGGCCCAGGCGCGCGTTCAGCCACCGCCCCAGCCAGACACCGGTGATCAGGGGGCTGAGAAACCAGACCAGCCCGAAGCCGGCGAAGATGAAGAGCACCAGCAGCACGGCCGGGAACCAGCTCCAGAAGAAGGCCATCAGCAGGGCGAGCAGCGCGGTGCCGAGCGGGATCAGCACAAAGAACTGCGCCGTCAGGATGCCGATCAGGGCTGTCAGCCACGGGCGCCCTTCCAGCCGGCGGGCGGGCTCGTTCAAGGCCTGGGGGGCCCGGCGGAGCAGCGCGGCGCCGAGCAGGGCGAAGCCGAGGGCGAGCAGCGCGGTCGCCATCCAGAGCGGCTCCTCGTCGGAACCCTGGGCTGGCGGGGCGGCCTGGGCGCGCAGGCCCGCCGGCACGTAGCGCGCCGGGAGGATGGTGCCCTGGGAGGTGGACCCGGGCGTCGTCGCGCGCGGGGTGATCTGGGCGGCGCCGATGGTGCGGATGAGGCCGTTCAGCTGCCCATCCAGCTCGATCCGCGCGGCGAGCACGTTGGTGTTGCCCTTGACCGTCCCGGTGATCAGCACCCGGCGCCCGATCACGGCCAGGTCGCCCTCGACCGTGCCCTCGATCACGA
>JAAXUL010000433.1 GCA_013336035.1 Chloroflexales bacterium | reverse complement strand
CTGGGGGCGGGCCCCCTTCGCCGCCACCGAGCAGCCGCCGAGCAGCCCGCCGCCGCCGATAGGCGTCACCAGAGCGTCGAGGTCCGGCACCTGCTCGAGCAGCTCGAGGGCCGCCGTGCCCTGGCCGGCGATGATGTGGGGGTGGTCGTAGGGCGGGATGAGAGCCATACCGCGCTCGTCGGCGATAGCCCGGGCGAAGCTATCGCGGTCCACGGTGGCCCGCTCGAAGATGCGCACCTCGGCGCCGTAGCCGCGGGTGGCGGCCAGCTTGACGGGGGGCGCATCGTCGGGCATGCAGATCACGGCGGGCACGCCGAGGAGCCGCGCGGCCAGGGCGACGCCCTGGGCGTGGTTGCCGCTGCTGAAGGCGACCACGCCGCGGCGCCGCTCCTCGGGGCCAAGCCGGCTGATCGCGTTATAGGCGCCGCGGAACTTAAAGGCCCCGCCGCGCTGCAGGTTCTCGCACTTCAGAAAGAGCTGGCGGCCCGCAAGCTCGTCCAGGGTGCGGCTCGTCTGCACCGGGGTCAGGTGAGCCACACCCCGCAGCCGCTCGCGCGCCGCAAGCACATCCTCGTAGCTGATCGCCAGCTCGTCCATAGCCGAAGCTCCTCTACTCTCCACGCTCGCGTGGATTATACCCCTGCCGCAGGGTATAATGCGGCCATGAGCAAGACACATCTGTGGTGGCAGGCGGGTGTGGTCTACCAGATCTACCCGCGCAGCTTTCAGGACAGCGACGGCGACGGGGTCGGCGACCTGAGAGGGATCATCGGCCGCCTCGACTACCTAGGGTGGCTCGGGGTCGACGCGATCTGGATCTCGCCGATCTACACCTCGCCCATGGCCGACTTCGGCTACGACGTGGCCGACTACACCGGCGTGGACCCGACCTTCGGCACCATGGGCGACTTCGACGCGCTGCTCGAGGCCGCCCACGCCCGCGGGCTCCGGGTGCTGCTCGACCTCGTGCCCAACCACACCTCCGACGAGCACCCGTGGTTCGTAGAGGCCCGCGCCTCGCGCCAGAGCGCCTACCGCGACTGGTACATCTGGCGCGACCCGGCCCCCGACGGCGGCCCGCCCAACAACTGGCTGAGCTACTTCGGCGGCCCCGCCTGGAGCTTCGACGAGGCCACGGGCCAGTACTACCTGCACCTCTTCGACCCCAAGCAGCCCGACCTCAACTGGCGCAACCCCGACGTGCGCGCGGCGATCTACGACGTGATGCGCTTCTGGCTCCGCAAGGGGGTCGACGGCTTCCGCATCGATGTGATCTGGATGCTGATCAAGCACCCCGACCTCCCCGACAACCCGCCGGAGCTGACCTGGACGCCCGACCAGAAGCCCCACTACCGGCTGAAGCACGTCTACGACCAGCACCAGCCCGAGGTCCACGAGGTCATCCGCGAGATCCGCGCCGTGGCCAACGAGTTCGACGAGCGGGTGCTGATCGGCGAGATCTATATGCCGGTGGAGGACCTGGTGGCCTACTATGGCCCGCAGCTCGACGAGGTGCACCTGCCCTTCAACTTCAACCTGGTGACGCTGAAAGAGTGGGGCGCCGTGGCCGTGCGCGAAGTGGTCGAGAGCTACGAGCGGGCCCTGCCGGACGGCGGCTGGCCCAACTGGGTGCTCGGCAACCACGACCAGCCCCGCATCGCCTCGCGGGTCGGCCATCCCCTGGCCCGCCTGGCCCAGATGCTCCTGCTGACCCTGCGCGGCACGCCCACCATGTACTACGGCGACGAGATCGGGATGGAGGATGTGCCCATCCCGCCCGAGCGGGTCGTAGACCCCGAGGGCCTGCGCTCGCCGGGCCACGGGCGCGACCCCGAGCGCGCGCCGATGCAGTGGGACGGCGAGCTCGGCGCCGGGTTCACCACGGGCGAGCCGTGGCTGCCCCTGGCCGACGACTACGCCCTGCGCAACATGGCGGCCCAGCGCGAGAACCCGCGCTCGATGCTCTCGCTCACCCGGCACCTGCTGGAGCTGCGGCGCATGGCGCCCGCCCTGTGCGTCGGCGACTACGCGTCGGTGGACACGGGCGACCACCACGTCTTTGCCTACCTGCGCACCAGCGGGCCCCAGCGGCTCCTCGTCGCCCTGAACTTCGGCGCGGTGCCGGCCCAGCTTGACCTGTCGGCCGTCGGCACGCGCGGGACGGTGGCCGGCTGCACCTACATGGACCACAGCGGCCCGGTGGAGCTCGCGGCCCTCGAGCTGCGGCCCCACGAGGGGCTGGTGGTCGCGCTGGAGTAAGGCGGGAGCTGGCCCACGCACCTGAGCCCCCTCTCCCGTTATGTCCACAGGAGAGGGGGCGAGGGCCGATAAGGGCCTACGCGGCGGGCTCGGGCGCCGGGGCGGGCCGGGTGGCGGCGCGCAGACGGGTGAGCCCCCAGGTGACGAGGAAGGCGGCGGTACAGGTGAGGACGATGGCCGCGCCCGAGGCGATCCCGAGGTAGTACGAGAGGTAGAGCCCCGCGACCGCCGAGAGAGCGGCGATCAGAGCGGCGATCAGCATCATCCAGTGCAAGCGCCGGGTCAGCAGCGACGCCGTGGCCGCTGGCGTGACCAGCACCGCCAGCATCAGGGCCACGCCCACCGTCTGGATCGAGACCACGATCGCCACGGCGATCAGGGCCAGCAGCAGATACTCGAGGGGCTGCACCGGCAGCCGCAGGGTCTGGGCCAGCACCGGGTCGAAGGCCAGGACCATAAACTCTTTGTAGAGCAGGACGATGGTCAGCAGGATGGCGCCGCCGAAGACGGCGCTGCGCGCCAGGTCGCCCGCGCTCACGCCGAGCACATCGCCGAAGAGGAAGTGGGTCAGGTCTACCGAGTAGCTGCCCACCGTAGAGATCATAGCGATGCCGAGGGCGAACATGCCGGCGAAGACGATGCCGATGGCGGTATCCTCGCGCAGCTTCGTCCCGCGGCTGATCGCGCCGATGCCGAGGGCGCTAGCGATCGCGGTAGCCAGGGCCCACCAGAAGAGGGCGCCGCGGTCGCCGCCGCTTATCAGGTAGCCGCCCGCGATGCCGGGCAGGATAGTGTGGGCCAGGGCGTCGCCGAAGAAGGCCATGCCCCGCAGCACCACATAGGTGCCCACCACGGCGCAGACCACGCCCACGATCAGCGCGGCGATGAGCCCGCGCACCATAAACGGGTAGGCCAGGGGGGTAGAGAGAAACTCGAGCATGCTCACTCGTGCTCGCAGCAGGTGTCGGCGACGGTCAGGATGCCCTCCCTGGTCACCGTGAGGTGCAGGTGGCTCCCGTAGGCCTCGACGAGGCGGTTGGGGGCGAAGACCTCGGCGGCGGGGCCGATGCCGACCAGGCGCCGGTTGAGCAGCATCACGCGGTCGAAGTGGCGCGCGGCCAGCTGCAGGTCGTGGAGGGCGGTGAGGATAGTCACATCGCGCCCGCGCAGATCCTCCATCACCTGGAAGAGCATATCCTGGGAGCCCACATCGAGGCCGGTGAGCGGCTCGTCCATCAGCAGGATGCGGGCCTCCTGGGCGAGGGCGCGGGCCAGGAAGACGCGCTGCTGCTGGCCGCCCGAGAGCTCGCTGATCTGGCGGCGGGCCAGGTGGCGCATCTTCACCAGGTCGAGGGCCTCGGCCACGAGGGCGCGGTCGCGGGCGCCGGGGCGTCGGAAGAGGCCGACGCGCCCGACGCGGCCCATCATAACCACGTCGGCGACGCTGACGGGGAAGCGCCAGTCGACCATGCTGCGCTGGGGCAGGTAGGCGATCAGGCCGGGGACGGCCTCGGGCGCGCCGAAGCAGCGGACAGCGCCCGCGCTTAGCTTGAGCAGCCCCACGATAGCCTTGAAGAGCGTGCTCTTGCCGGCGCCGTTGGGGCCGACCACCGCCACCTGCTCGCCCTGGTAGATCGCGCAGGTGACCCCGTCGAGGGCCACGCTGCTCTCGTAGCGAACCGTGAGCCGCTCTAGCTCGAGGGCCACGGTGGGTGCCGTGCTCAGGGCCGGGGGGGGCGGGCCCGCGGCCCTGATGACTCTCTGGAGTGCCATAACCTTTGGTTCCCTGACTCCGCCGGGGGGCGGAATTAGCGCAGCGCCTCGGCCATTGCGGTCACATTGTGGCGCATATACTCGATATAGGTCGGGCCGACACCGCCCGCCGGGGTGAGCGACTCGGTCAGCACGGTGACGAGCTGTGTGCCGGTATCGTTGGCGATCTGCCGGGCCAGGTTCTCGTTGACCACGCTGCCGACGAAGATCACCCGCACCCCCAGATCCTTGATCTTCTCCTGGAGCGCCGCCAGATCCTGGGCCGACGCCTCGGCCGAGGAGCTGTAGCCGGGCAGGAGGGTGCCCACCTGCTTGAGGCCGTAGCGGTCGGCCATATAGCCGAAGACGGCGTGGTCGGTCACCAGCAGGCGTCGCTCCTCGGGCACCTGGGCGAACTGCTCGCCGATCCAGGCCCCTAGGTCGTCGAGCTGTACATTATAGCGCGTCGCGTTCTCCTGGTACAGGCGGGCGTTGGCGCTGTCGAGGCGGCCCAGCGTCTCGGCGATGGCCGCTGTCCAGTACTTCACATTGGCGGGGTCGGTCCAGGTGTGGGGGTCGCGGCCGCCGTGCTCGTCGGCGTGGGCCTCGCCCTCGGCAAGCGCGCGCAGGGTGATGCCCTTCGACAGCTCGACCAGCTCGGCCTGGCCGCCGGCGCTCTCTAGCAGGCTAGTGAGGAACTCCTCGTAGCCAGCGCCGCTCACGAACACCACCTGGGCCTCGGTGACCCGGGCGATGTCCTGGGGGCTGGGGGCGAAGCTGTGGGCGTCGCCGCCGATCGGCACCAGGGTGCTCACCGCCACCCTATCGCCGCCGATCTGGCTGACCACATCGCCGATGATGCTGGTGCTCGCCACCACCTTGATCGGCTGGCTCGCCGCCTGGGCGGCCGGCCCGGCGGGCGCGGGGCTTTGCGCGGCGGGCGTCTGCCCGCAGGCCCCCAGCATCAACGCCGCCGCGACTACCAGCGGCAGCATAGCTTTCAGTAGCATCCCCCGCTCCTTATTACCTCTCATTGCCTGTAATTGATACGTGGTGTCACCGAGACATTATCTCATCGGGGATGGGGCTTGTCAAATCGCCGGCGGACAGCCTGCGGCGGGCGGCCAGGATACGCCCGCCGGCCCCCCTATCCGTCCTCTCTGCCGCCAGTACCATCGGGCGCCGCGCCCTGCCCCTTCTGGCGGGCGCCGCGGCGCATCTCGGGGCCGGGCCGGCGCGGTTCAATTGCAGACGTCCCGAGCGCCGCCTGGCACAGCACCGAGGACCCCTATGCAGCCCCGTCGTTTGCTCATCGCCTGCCTCTGCCTGCTCGCCCTTGGGTCCGCCGTGGCCCCCGCGCCGGCCCAGACCGGCGCGCCGGCCTTCGAGGCCCAGGGCGCCGTGAGCGGGGCGGAAAGCACGAAGTATCCCCACCTCGCCGTAGACGGCCCGCTGGTCCACCTGGCCGCCAACACCGGCCGCGCGGACGCGAGCTACTGGAGCAAGCAGGACATCGCGCCGGCCTTTGGCGCCGCCACCACCCTGGGCCCCGCCGCGGGGCAGCCCGACTACTCGACGGCGAGCATCGCCGTAGGCCCAGGCGGCGCCCTGTTCTACGCCTGGGTGAACCAGCCGCAGCGCGCCATCTACATGCGCAGCAAGCGTACTGGCGCCGACTGGGGCCCCGCGCACACCGTCGTCAGCGGCCAGCCGTTCCCCGTCCACCCCGAGCTCGCCGTCGCCAGCGACGGGGCGATCTTCGTCGTGTGGCGCAACCCGGACCAGCCCTTCGTCTACAGGCGCTCTACCGACGGCGGCCTGACCTGGGGCAACCTGACCGCGCTCTCGGCGCAGGCCGGGGTGAACGCCGCGTCCATAGTCGCAGGGCCGAGCGGCAGCCTGGCGGCGGCCTACACGGTCGGCGAGTCGGACCGGCTCCAGGTCTATGTCGCCACATGGGGCGGGGCGGACTTCGCCCGCACGCGCCTGAGCAGCCTGAGCGGCGACTACGCCGACCCGAGCCTGAGCTTCACCCCCGACGGGCGCCTGCTCGTGGCCTGGCGCGGCGTCGCCGAGACGGGCGGCGGCGCCGGGGTCTTCTACGCGGAGCGGCAGACCGATGGCAGCTACCAGCCCGCCCGCCTGATCTCAGGCAGGGTGGCGGGGCGGGTGAGCCTGAGCGCCGACTCCGGCGGGAACCTGCATATGCTCTGGACGGCCGCCGCCGGCGACGGCTACCAGCTCTGGTACGCCGTGAAGCCGGCGCCGGGCGCCTGGTCGTCGCCGGTGGCGGCGCCCTCTGCCGGGGGCGTCATCTTCAACGCCTACGGCGCGGGGGCGATCGGCACGGGCGGCGCCGGCTACGCCCACGCGGCCAGCGAGGTCTTTGTCGGCACCAGGGTGGGCCTGCGCCACTACCGCTTCAGCGCGGGCCTGAGCGGGGCCCCGGCGGTGAGCGCCCGCCCGCTAATCGAGCGGGGCGCCGCGCGGGCGCGCGGCACGGCCCTGGCCGTCAGCTTTAGCGAGGTGGCCGGGGCGCCCACAGAGCTGCGCTACCGCTGGGGCGCGCCCCCGACCGACGCCGACCCCTGGCAGCCCTTCGCCGAGACGATCAGCGTGCCCGCGCCAACCCTGGCCGACCCCGCGCGCTGCGCCGAGGCGGCCCTGTTCACGCAGGTGCGCGCCGCCGGGGCGACCCAGGCCCAGGCCCTCAGCGATACGCTCACGCTGGACTCGGCCGTGCAGGCCCGCGTGAGCGCCTACCACTCGGGCGCGGCCCCTGGCTACACC
>JAAXUL010001250.1 GCA_013336035.1 Chloroflexales bacterium | reverse complement strand
CCGCTGGTGCTCTCGATGTCGAGGACGGCCTGCTCGGCGCCCTCGAGGCTCAGGTCGCCCGAGATGCTGCTGAGCGTGACGGCGCCCGTGGCGCCATCCAGGCGCACGTCGCCGCTGACAGTCTTCACGCTTGGGCCCTCGACCGCGCCGCCGATGATGATGTCGCCGCTCACGCTCTCGGCGCTAAGGGGGCCGCTGTGGCTCTGGATCGCGATCTCGCCCGAGGTGGTGCCGGCGGACAGCGCGCCCGTCGTGTCGCTGGCGTCGAGCCGGCCGCTGACGGTGGCGAGGGTCAGATCGCCGGTCACATCAGCGACGGTGATGTCGCCGCTGGCCACGTGGGCCTCGGCGCTGGCCACGGCGGGCAGGGCGACGCGCAGATCGGCGTAGGGCGCGCGGCCGATGCCGGAGAGCGGGGGGCGCCGGATCTCGATGGTGAGGGTGTCACCGCGCTCGGCCGTGATGATCTCTAGCCGGCCAAAGGCGCCGCTTGCGTCGTTGGTGCTCAGGCCGAAGCCGTGCTTGACCGCCTCGACCTGCACGGCCGCCCCGTCGCCGCCGACGATCTCGATATTGTCGTTGGCGCCGGTGATCACGACGCGCCTGGCGGCGAAGCTCTGGGGCGGCATAGTCTCGCTGCGCTCGACGAAGCCGACGCCGAGCAGCGGGCCGTGCGAGCTGATCGTGAAGACCAGCCAGACCACGCCGATCAGCAGCAGGATGCCGCCCCAGCGCCGGGCCTGCTCGCCGTGGCGGTAGTAGGGCTCGTCCGGCATAGGCGGCGGGCTATCGGGGCGGGGCGGGGTGGCCCTCGGATCGCTGTCTATGCTCATAGTTCTCGCCTTCTCGCTAACGGCGCCTGTGCTCTGCGCATACGACGCGACGCCGTCGGGGAGTGTTGCGGTGGTACAATGCATTCGTATGCCGATCCTTATCGATGGTCACAACCTGATCGGCCAGATGCCAGGCATCAGCCTGACCGACCCCGACGACGAGGCCCGCCTGGTGCTGCTGCTGCGGCGCTATGCGGCGCGCCGACGTGGGCGTAAGGTGATCGTGATCTTCGACGGGGGCGTCTACGGCCACCCCGACGATCTGAATGGCTACGGCGTCGAGGCCCGCTTCGCCAGGTCGCCCAGCGACGCCGACAGCGAGCTGATCCGCCGCATCAGGGCGGTCAAGCGGCGCGACGAGTGGGTGGTGGTCAGCTCGGACCGCGCCGTCGCCGGCGAGGCCCAGGCCCGTGGCCTCCCCGTTGTCAGCTCGCAGGAGTTTGCCCGCCGCCTGGTGGCGATGGATACCCCTCGGGCCTCGCTCAACGCCAAGCGTAATGACCGCCCGCTCAGCAAGGCCGAGATCGACGAGTGGATGCGGCTGTTCGGCCTCGAGGAGGGCGACGACGAGGAGTTCTACTGAGGCGCGTGCCCATGGACGACCTGACCCTGCGTGAGGCGAACCGGCGCTCGTGGAACGCTGTGGCGCCGGCCCACGCGAGCCATAGGCCCGGCCTGGGCGAGTTTCTGCGCGCGGGTGGGCTGACGCTCTTCCCCGAGGAGCGGGATCTGCTGGGCGAGGTGGCGGGCCTCGCGCTGCTGCACCTCTTGTGTAATAGCGGGCAGGATACCCTGAGCCTGGCGCGTCTGGGCGCTGTCGCCGTGGGGGTCGACATAAGCGACGAGGCGATCGCGCTCGCGCGGCGGCTCTCGGCCGAGAGCGGGCTGCCGGCGCGCTTCGAGCGGGCCGACGTGTACGACTACCTGGCCGGCGCGCGGGGCGCGGGCTTCGCCCGGGTCTACTGCGGCTACGGGGCGATCTGCTGGCTGCGCGACCTGGCCGCCTTCGCCCGCGGGGTGGCGGGCGCCCTCGCCCCGGGCGGGCGCTTCGTCCTGGTCGAGTTCCACCCGGCCTCGAATATGTTCGACCAGGCGTGGCGTCTGGCCCGCGGCTACCCCGCCCGCGGCGAGCGCCTGACCCTCGGCGGCGTGGGCGACTACGTGGGCGCGGCGGGGGGCGGGCTCTCGCCGGGCGGCTTCGCCGAGGGCGCGGGCGACTTCGTGAACCCCCACCCCTGCCACCTCTTCCGCTGGGGGCTCGGCGAGGTGGTGAGCGCCCTGGCCGCCGCCGGGCTGACGCTCACAGCTCTACGCGAGTACCCCTACGTCAATGGCGAGCGCCCTTTCGCCCGCATGCGCGCCGGCGAGGGCCGACGCTGGCACCCGCCCGACGATGTCCCGCCCATCCCCCTGATGTACGGCCTGGCCGCCGAGCTACAGGGCGGCCGATGAGCCCGCGCCCCCACGTCACGCTCAGCTACGCCCAGACCCTCGACGGGCGCCTGGCCACCAGGGGCGGCAGCTCGCAGTGGATCGGCGGCCCCGAGTCGCTGCGCTTCGCCCACGCGCTGCGGGCGGGCCACGACGCGATTATGGTCGGCCTTGGCACCGTGCTGGCCGATGACCCGCGCCTCACGGTGCGCCTGGCGCCGGGGCGCGACCCGCTGCGCATCGTCGTCGATAGCGCCCTGCGCACGCCCCTGGGCGCCGCGGTGCTGCGCGATGGCGCCG
>JAAXUL010001249.1 GCA_013336035.1 Chloroflexales bacterium | reverse complement strand
CAGCGCCGCGGCACGCTGCTGCTCCACCGGCGCGATCTCGAGGCCGGCTGGGCCGAGATCCGCCGCGCCGAGTTCGACCTCGAGGTGCTGCGTGGGCTGCTACGGGACGAGGAGGGTGCCTACGACCTGGCGCTCGACGCCCATCGCCGGGCCCGTGAGCTGGCCGAGCAGATCGGCGACGACGCGCTGCGCGGGCTGGCCGAGCGCCAGATCGCCCGCGTCTACGGCCGCCGCCAGCAGCTCGACGAGGCGGTCCTGCATGCAGCCCAGGCCATCGCGATCTACGAGCGGATGGGCGACCGGGTCAACCTGGAGAAGATGCGGAGCAACCTGGCGTTCATCTACGTGCAGACCCGTCAGTTCCAGGCCGCGCTCGACGTCGGCCAGCCCGCCTACAATTTCTTCGTCACGGTGCGCGACCCGTACTTCGCGGCCGTCACCGGCGCGAACCTGGCCGAGGCCTCTTTCGAGCTCGGCAGCCTCGATAGTGCGGGGCGCTTCGCGCGGGAGGTGCTCGAGCTGGGCGATCGCTTCGCGGCGCCCTATGCCCACTTTACCCTCGGGCAGATCGCCATGGCGCGCGGGCAGCCGTCGGCGGCGGGCACCAGCTTTACCCGCTCCATACAGCTTGCCCAGCAGAACGACGACCCGTACATGGTCGCCTACGCGCAGCGAGCCCTCGGCCAGGCCTATCAGGCGGCGGGTGACCTTTCCGCCGCCGAGCAGCAGGCGCAGGAGGCGCTCGCCCTGTTCCGGCGCCTCGCTATCGCTGGCGAGATCAGCATGACCGAGGCGCTGCTCGCCGGACTCCAGGCCGAGAAGGCCATAGGCGGGAGCGTGAGCCAAAAATCTAAGTAGGTATCAGGAAGTTCCTTGCGCATTTCCCGATTGCTGTCCTACAACGGAAGGAGGCAAGCTGATGATCGACAACGCAGAGCGCGAGCAGCTGCGGCACATCTACGCCGAAAGCCGGACCATCGCGGTGGTGGGCGCCTCGGCCGATGAAACGAAGCCCGCTCATCGCATCCCGCGCTACCTGCAAGTGCAGGGCTACCGGATTGTGCCCATCAACCCGCGCGGTGGACAACTCTTCGGCGAGCCCGTGTTCGGCTCGCTCGCGGATGTCGATGTCCCAGTGGACGTAGTTGAAGTGTTCCGGCCCGCCGACGAAGCGCCGGAGATCGCCCGGCAGGCGGTTGCGCTCGGTGCGAAGGTGCTGTGGCTCCAGCTGGGGATCGTCTCGGAGGCGGCGCGGCAGATCGCCGAAGCCGCCGGGCTAACGGTGGTGATGAACGACTGCATGGGTGCAACCCATGGGCAGCTCGGATTGGGACCTGGGCCGGAGTGAGCTTCCGACAGGGGAAACCCGCTGCCAAGCCGCCCCCGACTTATCGACGCGCTTGAACGCAGCATCCGGCGCTTCAAACTCGTCCAGATCGCGGCACCGGCAGGGTATGGTGTAAATTACAGCTGTCAAGAGCCTGGTTGGCGACATTTCAGACTTCGCTGGCCGAGACGGTGACCCAGCAGGTGCGTCAGCATGCCCTGGCGGGGGTTCAGGCGGCGTTGGAAACCGCGCTGGTGGAAGAGCTTGACGCGTATCGCAGCAGATGGTGCGCGCAGCAGCCACACTTAACGTGCTTGCCGCCCTCGCTCCAACGCTCGGTATCGAGCTGGCGGATGGTGCCCCACTCCAGCAGCAGGCCAAACACCACACTCACGAGGAGCCACCAGGCCACATAGGGGCCGCGACGCCAGGCGTGGCGCAGGCAGAGAGTGAAGAGCACCCCGATGAGGAGCTCGAAGACGAGGAAGAGCGGATTCATCGAGCCTCCCAGGGCGCCAGCCGGCGCGTGTATAGAGTCAGTTGCTCCTGAGCGGATCGGACAGTGCTACCCGGCCCTCTGGCCCATCATCGCGTCGAGGCACCACGCCTGCGCCGTCTCCAGCCCGTTGAAGACGTGGGGCGCGCGGACAACTCGCCGCTCTGGCGCTGGGGAGGTGAGCTGCGCCAGGTACTCCAACGAGGCGGGCCAGCGCTCTACGCAGGCCTCCCACCCATCGCGCATCAGCCGCCAGCACCGCGTCCGTGAGTCGTACTGCCACTCCATCCTGGACCCCTCCTATGGCGCTCGACGCCCTACGCCTTGCCAAGCCTTGGCAGCGCACCGCCAGCCAGGGCCGCGCGGCGCAGGGCCGCGTCGTCGAGCGGCTCGCCCGGCCCGCTCTCAGTGGCGCTGAGCAGCGGCGCATCGCCCGGCTGATCAGGGTCGAGCCAGGCCCACGGGCCGCCCCGGAGCCACTGCTGGGCCATGTGCTCCACGCCGGCCTCCGCGATCTCCTGCCGCACCACCGCGAGGGCCTGGAGCGCGATGTCTGCGGTGAGTCCGCGCGGAGTCGCCCGGAAGGCCGTGAGCATCCCCACGGTCATGTCCTCGCCGCGGCGCCCATTCGTCACCAGCACCAGCCGCCGGTGTGGCAGCCCCGTGGGGTCGCCCGCGACCGATTGCTGCGAGTCCAGATCCACCGGCGGCTCGCCGGGGACGAGGCTGAGCGAGACGCGCAG
>JAAXUL010000432.1 GCA_013336035.1 Chloroflexales bacterium | reverse complement strand
TGGGCCGCCAGCACCTGGGCGCCGAGGCGGCCCAGAGCCGCGACTGGGCGAGCTTCCCCAAGAGCGACCCCTCCGCCCCCTTCTACTTCGCCGAGACCGGGCAGGCGATCGCCCCGGCGGCGGTAATTGCCAGCCCAAGCCCGCTGCCGCCCGTCCCCCTGGCCCGCCCCCGGTCGGCCCGGTAGAAGCGGTCGAAGAGGTGGGGCAGATCCGCGCCGGCGATCCCCGCGCCCGTGTCGCGGACCTCGATGACGACCGACGGTACGTGGGCGAGCTCGCCGCGCAGACTGGCCAGCACTGAGGTGGCGATCTCGGGCAGCGAGGTGCCGACTGCGACGACGGTCAGGCCAATAATCAGCTCACTTACCCCGAGGGCGCGCGAAGACAACTGCCCCGTCCACGAGCCACTGCGCGCCGGCCACCAGCAGGATCAGCCCGCCGAGCACCAGGCCGACGTTGCGCGCCAGCCCCCAGCGGCTGCGGTCAGGGCGTACGGCGCTTGCCGGGGTAGGCTCCGGCTCAAGGCGCGCGGTCCAGGCCGTCGCGGCGAGAAACGCGCCCAGCAGAGTCATGAGCACCGCACCGTCGAGCCGGCTGATCGCACCATCGGCGGCGAGCAGCCAGAGCAGGAACGAGACGGCGATCATCGCCGGCACCTCACGCTGGAGCAGCCGGGGGGCCACCAGCAGGGGCGCCACCAGGGCCGCCAGGCCGAGGATGAGCAGGATGTTGGCGATGTTGCTGCCCACGACGTTGCCCAGGGTCAGGTCGGCCTGCCCAGCGAGGGCCGCCTGGCGGCTCACCGCCAGCTCCGGGGCGCTGGTGCCCATCGCCACGATGGTCAGCCCGATGAGCAGCGGCGAAATCCCGGCCGCGGCGGCGAGGTGGGCCGCGCCGCGCACCAGCAGGTCGGCGCCCCAGATCAGCAGCACAATGCCCGCGCCAAAGAGCAGCATGGTCCAGATGGTCATCGATGGTGCTCCTTCCCCTGATGTCGAGGCGGCGGCGGATCTCCAGCCAACACCAACGGCAGCTGTCGTCGGGGCGATACCTTTTGGCAGGCTTCAGGTTTTCCCAGCGCGCCGGAAGCAACGCGCCTGCTAGCGGGCCTGATCGGCGCTGCGCCACCACAGCGCGGTTGCCGCTCCCCCGGCGATGCCCACCAGCACCACCACGAGGTAGCCGTGCAGGCCCATCCGCGCCGCACTGGGCCCCGCCATGCCACTGACCAGCACGGGCACGGCCCAGGGGAACCAGTCGCCCCAGCCCAGCACGCTGACCACCTGCGCCAGCACCAGGGTCAGCACGGCCCAGCCCATCGGGGCCAGGTAGCCACGCCCCACGCTCGCGACCAGCGCGACCCAGGGCATCAGCAACCCCGTCAGCAGGGCGACGGTGAGCACGGTCGCCAGCGCGGACCAGACCAGCGCGGGCGACCAGCCCGGGATGTCCACGGCCACGCCGATGCCCAGCCCGACCACAAAGACGAGCACTGTCAGGCTGAGGATCCATAGGGCAAGCAGCGCGAACTTCGCCCCGACGATGGCCCCGCGCGGCGTCGGCAGGGCCAGAAGCTCCTTGACCGTATGGTCAGAGAACTCGCGTCCGAAGACCCAGGCCGTGATCAGCGCGAAGAGGATCGCCCCGCCGATCCCGACCCCCTGGGCCAGGATCTGGAGGAAGGTCGGCCAGTCGGCCACCCCCGCGGTCAGCCGGGCTTTCACGCTGATCAGGCCGAGCGCCTGCGCCCGCGCCGGGTTCTTCAAGATGAGCATGAACAGCCCGCCGACCAGGGGCAGGATCAGGAAGCCCAGGGTGGTCAGCGGCGCGACCAGCGCGTGACGCGCCTTGAGCAGCTCGGCCCAGAGCGCAGCGCGGAAGGCATTCACGCTGCTCCTCCCGTCAGGCGCAGGAAGTACGCCTCAAGGTCTTCCTGCTCCACCGCCAGCCTGGTCGGGGGCGTCCCGGCCTGGACCAGGATGCTTGCCACCACATCCGGCGCCTCGATGGCGCGGGCATCCTGCACGACCAGGGTCTGGTCGCGCACGCTCGCCGCGAAGCCCGCCGTGATGAGCGCGCGGCGTGCCTCGTCAAGGTGGCGCGCCTCAATCTCCAGGCGTCGCGCGCGGAGGGCCGCCAGCTGGTCGGCCGCGAGCTCCTCCAGGACGCATCCCCGGTGGATGATGCCGATGCGCGTAGCGAGGCGATCGACCTCGGTCAGGATGTGGCTCGACAAGAACACGGTCATCCCGCGCGCGTAGGCGAGGCTTACCAGGAGCTCGCGGATCTCCACCACGCCTGCGGGGTCCAGCCCGTTGGTTGGCTCGTCAAGGATGAGCAGCTCAGGCTCATGCACGAGCGCCCGCGCCAGCCCCAGACGCTGGAGGTTGCCGGTCGAGAGCGCCTGCGCCTTGCGGCTCGCGTAGGGGCCGAGGCCCAGACGCTCGATGATGCGTGAGACGGCGCGCAGATCCGAGAGTCCGTGCAGACGGCAGGCGATCTCCAGGTTCTGCCGTACCGTCAACTCCGGGTAGGCGGCCGGCTGCTCGACCAGGTGCCCAACCCGCCGCCAGGGCCCGCGCCCGTGCGGGCCGACCGGCTGGCCCAGCACCTGGATCGCCCCCGCGTCCGGGCGGATCATGCCCAGCAGGGCGCGGATGGTGGTGGTCTTCCCCGCGCCGTTGCGGCCGATGAAGCCATAGAGCTCGCCCGGCCTGACCCGCACGGTAACGGAGTCCAGGGCCCGCACATGGCCGAAGGATTTCGAGAGCCGATCGATCACGATGGCATCGCGCATGGGGGGTCCCTCAACGACCACGAAAAAAGAGGCAGCCCGAAACACGACGGCAGCCTCCACCAGTGCTCGGATGTCACGGAGCCGAGCCTCCTCTGTGATTGTGCGCTCCCGGGGCAACGATAGCAGATCGGCGTGCCATTGACAAGGGACGCGGGTCGGATCTCAGGCGGCCGGGGGTAGACGGTGCAGGCGTCCCCGGGCCCAGCGCAGCTCCTGAGCTACGGCCCGGAGCAGGGCCTGGCTGAGAAACAGCGGCGGCGCCGTCCCACCGAAGGCCCCGGCGATGGCGTAGAGCGTTCGCAGCGAGGTCTGCCGCTCGCGGCTCAGCGCATAGATCGGCTCCCAGTGGTCGGGCTGCAGCTTGGCCTTGAAGGCGTCCAGCCCGGCGAAGTTGTAGAAGCGGCGCGCGTGGGCTCGTGTCCAGGCCAGCAGGGCGCGGGTCAGGAGCGGCTGCGGGCTCTCGCTGCCGGCGCCGTGCGCTGCCAACGGCGCGAGCCCCAGGGTGACATAGGTCGCGCCACTGGCTGCCAAGATGCGCATCGCCGCATCGATTAGCAGCTCGGCGGTCCCATTCGGCGCCGCGCGCCCGCGCACGATCTGCTCGATCAGCCAGCCATTGCGCTACGGGATCGGGGTTGCCACCAGGTAGGCGAGCACCGTGGCGTCGCGCTGGGCGACCAGGACGCGGTGGTCGTGGGGTGCCGCCAGGGTGTCGGGCGCGACCAGGAAGCGCATCGGCGGCAGCCCGCGTGTCGCCAGCCACTCGTCCAGGCAGCGGCGCAGCGCCGGTTCCTGGGCGGCCCGATCTGGTGACCAGCTGGTGACGGTCACGTCCTTGTTGCGCGCGCGGGATAGCTGGGCGCGCAGGGAGGCCTTGTGGGCCAGGATCTGCGGCCAGCCGTGGGGGTCCCATACTGGCTGCGCCCCGAGTCGCAGCTGAGCGCGAGGCTCCTGCCCGGCCAGGGCGGTCACGAGGCGCTCCTGGGCGCCGAAGTAGCAGACCCGCCGCCCGTGTCGGGCCGCTGTTGACTCAAAAGCCGCCGCCGTGTCGGCCAGGCCCTCGGGCGGACAGATTGGCGCGCCAGCGGCGACCCAGGTCCGCCCCGCAGCCACATAGCCCACCACCGCCTCGCCTGCGGGCGCAAACCAGTGGGCGATCCCAGGGGTCAGGATCTGGCAGGCCATGGTGTTCCAGCCATAGCGCCGCAGCAGCGCTCGCACCTGGGCGGGGCCAGGCGGTGGCGGTGCCGCGACCGCCAGCTTGCGGACAACACTCATACGGAGGACTCCTCTTCACAACCGTCGCGGAGGGCGCGCAGCCCCGCCTCGGCCTCGGGCGCGATCATCGCGGTGAGCCGCATATGGGGCTCCAGGCGCGTGGCGGCGGTGGGCACCCACTCGCGCCCGCCGTCGCGACAGCGCACGATGATGCAGCCGGGCGGCAGCCCCAGCTCGCGGATGGTCCGGCCCGCGAAGGGCGCCCCGGGCTCAACCTCCAGCTCCAGCACCATCGGCGCATGCACCGCGTGAGCCACCCCGCTGCGGCGCAGGTCGCGCTGCAGCAGCGCCTCGTAGATCGGCAGGTCGCCCAGGAGCTCGGCCACGGCGTAGGCGCCGAAGCAGGCCACCAGCAACGGCAGCATCTGGTTGTAGTTGCCGGTCATCTCGACGATCAGCACGATCCCCGTCAGGGGCGCGCGGACGATGGCGGTGAAGTAGGCGGCCATGCCCACCACGGCGAAGACGGCCGGCTGGGGCACCGCCGCGGGGGCCACCAGGTGGGCCAGGTCGCCGATGGCCAGGCCGAGCAGGGCGCCCAGTGCGAGCAGTGGGGCGAAGATACCCCCGGGAGCGCCCGTCCCGTAGCTGACCAGGGTCAGACCGAAGCGCAGCGCGAACAGCAGTGGGATGGCGGCCAGGGCCACGCCACCGACCAGCACAGTCTCGGTCAGGTCGTGGCCGCCGCCGACGAGCGTCGGCACGAACCAGCCCACCAGGCCCGCGGTCGCGCCGACTAGCCCCGCGGCGACCAGCACCAGGCGCCCGCTAAGCCGCCCGAAGCGGGTGAGCGTCCCGAGCAGCCCGCGGTTGAAGAGCACGCCGACAAGCCCGCTTACCATCCCCAGGAGGACAAAGACCGGGAGGGCGGTCAGGGGTGGCACCGGGTAGCTGGGGATGGTGAAGACCGGCAGCTGCCCCCCGACCAGGCGGGCCAGGATGTCGGCGACAGCGGCGGCGATGAAGGCCGCGCCGAACACGGCGGGGCGAAAGTCGCCCTGGACCTCCTCGAGCACGAAGACCAGGCCGGCCAGGGGCGCGTTGAAGGCCGCGGCCAGGCCAGCGCCCGCTCCGGCGGCGATCAGGGTCAGCCGCTCGCGGGTGGGCGAGCTGAGCCGCTCGGCGACCGCGGCGCCCACCGCGGCGCCCATCTGCACCGTTGGCCCCTCGCGGCCCAGGGCCAGCCCGGCGCCGATGGCGACGGTGCCGCCCACGAGCTTGACGGGGAGCACGCGACGCCAGCGCAGCTCGCGCAGGCGATGCAGCACCGCCTCGGTGTGAGGGATGCCGCTGCCGCTGGCCTCAGGGGCGTAGCGGCGCACCAGGGCCACCGCGAGGGTTGCCCCGACCGCGCCGAAGAGCAGCGGCGCCAGCCAGCCCAGGGCGGGGGCCTGATGGGCCCAGGCGATCAGCCCGTTGCGCAGCGTGTCGCCGGCGGCCAGCAGGGCGCGGAAGACGATCGCGACCGCCCCGGCGAGCAGGCCGACCAGGGCCGCGCGCGGAAAGAGGTGCCGCCGCTGCTGCGTGCGGTCCAGGTACTCCGCCAGCTCCGAGCGAGCCTCGGCCTGCGCCAGCGTGTCCGGCCGTTGGGGTGTGGGCGCGGGCGCGGCGGCGCCCCCGGCCTGGGGCACGACCGGGGGCGCGATGCGTGCGTCAAGGCCGTCTGTGCGTTCTGACACTCGTTCGGGACTCCTCTGGTGCCGCTGCCTAACGCTCATCGCCTGCCCGGCGATAGACCAGTGCGACCACGGGTACGTGCGCGGCGAGGCGGGTACATCCGGCGCGATCCGGGGTGAGTGTCTCGCCCACCATCATCTTCGAGAGCGCTCGGAAGGCTGCCGGGTGCTGCTGCGCGGAGGCGAGCAGCGCCGTGGCCGCCTGGTCGGTCGGCAGCCGCATCGCGTGCGCGGGCATCCGCTGTCGACCGACCTGGATCGCGACCTGCGGGGTGCGCAGGATGTTCTGCAACCACTGGGCCTGCTCACCCCAGCCAGAGGCCACGATGTAGGCGCCCATAGCCTGGTCGTGCTGCACCACCTCGAGCACCGTCTGGCGCAGCTTCCCGCTGGTGCGCCCGCGGTGGCTGAGCAGCAGAAAGCGCTGGCCCAGGAGCCCGCCAAGTCCAAGCCGGTAGAGCCAGATCGGGAGGCGCAGGGCCAGCCGCCGTAGCCCGCGCGGTGAGGCCTGGGTCGTCGTTCCACGCGCCATAGCCTGTTCCCCTGAGCGAATACGATTGCCGTCACAACGCTGCGGCGCTGATCTCCACAGCGCGAGGTGCCATGACAGAGCGGTTCACGTGATACTCTATTATACACCAGATAAATAGTGTGTATAATAGATATGCTGGAATTGTATACTCATGGGTGGCCCATGGACGAGGGGATTGGACTGGACGACATTCTGGCCTTCGTGACGACGGCCGAGCGTGGGTCGGTGAATGGAGCCGCTGAGCGCCTGGGGCTGGCCCAGCCAATCGTCACCCGCCGCATCCAGCGCCTGGAGGCCGCCCTCGGTGTCGAGCTGCTGGACCGCAAGGTGCGGCCAGTCGCGCTGACGACCGCGGGTAGCCAGGCGTTGGCGCCCTGCCGCGCGGCTCTGCACGCCGTCGCCGCGCTCCGGGCCACCACGGCGAGCGAGGAGCCGGCGGGTGAGCTGCGGCTCGGCGTCGCGCCGGCCCTGGCCGAGCTGGTCCTCACGGACTCGCTGGCCACCCTGCGGCAGCGCTACCCCGGCGTCGCGCTCCATGTGCAGACAGCGTGGACCCCACAGCTCCTGCACCAGCTGCGGG
>JAAXUL010001248.1 GCA_013336035.1 Chloroflexales bacterium | reverse complement strand
ATCGGGCCGATCCCATGGGGGCCAGGTTCCCGCGCCAGGTCGGCCGAGGCGACGAAGAAGAGCGGCGCCTCCGCAATCAAGGTCGCCTGCTCGGGCGTAATCTCGTCGTAGTAGCTCGCCATCCAGGGCTCCTTTCAGCGGCTGGCGCGCCCGCAGAGGCAGGTCGGTCTGCACGTCGATGTCGTGCACGGACACCGTCACCCCCTGGAGGGCGAAGCTGGTGCTGCCGGTTAGCGCCCAGACGATGTCCGTCGCCGCCAGGCGCTCGACCAGCACCCGCAGCGCCGCGCGATGCGCGGGCGGGACCTCCACAGCGACAGGTTCGCCCGCCACCCCTAGCCCACATTCGCTGGTCATGGTTCAGCCCTGCGACCGTTGGACACCGCACGCTTAGCTGGTCATGATACATGCGTCCGGCACGGTGTACCAGACTCCGACCAGCTGTCAGGAGGGAGCATGCAGCGCTACGCTCGCTACCAGGGCGCCATCGTCCGTGAGCACCAGATCTTGCTCATCAAGCACACCCACCACGACACGGGCCGGAGCTACTGGCTGGTCCCAGGCGGGGGGATTGAGCCTGGGGAGAGCGAGGAGGCGTGTGTGGCCCGCGAGATGTGGGAGGAGACCACCCTGCAGGTGCGCGTCGAGCGGCTGCTCCTGGACGAGCCGGCCGAGCCGGGGGGGATCTACCAGCGGCGCAAGACCTACCTGTGCGCCGTAGAGGCGGGCGAGGCCCGGCCTGGCTATGAGCCAGAGGTGGAGGCCGCGGCCGTGTACGGCATCACCGACGTCGCCTGGTTCGACCTCCGTGAGCCTGGGGCGTGGCCGCCGGAGCTCCAGAACGAGCGCATCACCGGCCCGCTCCTCCAGCGCCTGCGGCTCGCCCTGGGCTACACTTCCGCGCCTGTCACCCAGGAGGGGCCGGCGCGATGGTAATCGCTGAGCCAATGACCCTGGCGATCATCGCCGACATCCACGGGAATAGCTGGGCCCTCGACGCGGTGCTGACCGACCTCGCGCGGCGCGGCGTGACCCAGATCGTCAACCTGGGCGACTGCGCCTATGGCTCCCTCGACCCGGCCGGCACCCTGGAGCGCCTGATCGCGCGGGGCATCCCCACCGTCAGCGGGAACCAGGACCGCATCGTCCACACCCCGCCGCCCGCCGTGCGGGGCAGCGCCGACGATCAGTTCATCAACGCGCGGATCACGACGGCCCAGCGCACCTGGCTCCAGGCGCTGCCGCCGTCGCTGGGGATCGACGAGGTCTTCTGCTGCCATGGCACGCCCGAGTCCGATGAGACCTACCTGCTCGAGGAGGTGACGTCCCACGGCGTGCGGCTCCGCGACGATGGGGCGCTCCGCGGCCTGCTCGCCGGGGTCGCCCAGCCCGTGATTGTCTGCGGGCATAGCCACGTGCCGCGGGTGGTGCTGCTGAGCGACGGGCGCCTGGTGGTCAATCCGGGCAGCGTGGGCATCCCCGCCTACACCGAGGATCTGCCGCACCCGCATGTGATGGAGGCGGGGAGCCCCCACGCCCGCTATGCGCTCCTGCGCCCCGATGGGGCAGGGTGGGACGTCGAGCTCATCGCGCTGCCCTACGCCTGGGCCGCTGCCGCCGAGGTCGCGCGCCACCACGGGCGTCCTGACCGGGCCACCTGGCTTGCGACCGGCCGCGCCCAGCGGGGGTAGGCCCCGGTGGCACGCGGGAGTTGCGCTCGACCGTGCCAGCCCCTATCATAGAGCCGCCACACATGCGGCTAGCCTGCCCTCCGTGGATGCCAGCGTGCTGGCAGCGCTACCGCCGACCTGTGCCGCCAGCGGTTAGGGATCGCCGCGGTCACGGATCTGGCGTCACCGGTGCCCGCGCCACGCGATCTCCAGGCACTGGTGGCACTGTTGATCGCGAGGTCCACGGCCCGACGCTGCAGGTGCCCCGCCTGACGACGAGAGGAAGGTTCTCCCCATGCGCCCGTTCACCGGAGTCGTCTTCGACGCCTATGGGACCTTGCTCGATGTCAGCTCGGTCGTCGCCGCCTGCGAGGCCGTGGCGCCCGGCCAGGGCGCCGCGCTGAGCCGGCTCTGGCGGCAGCGTCAGCTCGAGTATACCTGGCTGCGCAGCCTGATGGGCCGCCACGCTGATTTCTGGCAGGTGACCGGCGAGGCCCTGGCCTACGCCTGCGCGGCCCTGGGCTGCCCCGCCGACCCTGCCAGCCTGGCCGCACTGCGCGACGCCTACCTGACCCTCGCACCCTTCGCCGAGGTCCCCGCCGCCCTGGCCCGCCTCGCGCCCCGGCGGCAGCTCATCCTCTCCAATGGCACACCCGCCATGCTCCACGCCGCGCTCGATCACGCCGGCCTCCTGCCCCAGCTGGAGGCGGTGCTGAGCGTCGAGATGGTCGGGGTCTTCAAGCCGGCCCCGCAGGTCTACGCCCTGGCGCTGGCGCACCTGGGTTGCCGCCCCGCCGAGGTGCTGTTTGTCTCGGCGAATGGCTGGGACGTGGCCGGCGCGGCGCACGCGGGGCTGTCCACCTGCTGGGTGAACCGCGGCGCCGCCCCGCCCGAGGA
>JAAXUL010000431.1 GCA_013336035.1 Chloroflexales bacterium | reverse complement strand
CGCCACGCCAGACGCCTCGGGTCAGCAACGGCTGCCTCCTGGCCATCGTCGTCCTTCTGGCGGTCATTGCTCTGGCGATCTGTCTCGTCGGTGCCTGGGTCGGCTGGATGGTGCTCAGCCAGGGCGCGACAGTGCCTTTCTTCGACGGCCCGGCCGCTATGTCCACAGCCCGGCCGGACGCGGGCGTCACAGAGAGCGCCACCGCCCCGGGGTCGGCCCAGATCAGCCCGACGACCAAGGCGATCATCGAGGCTCGGGCCACGTTTACACAGACGGCCGAGCTCAAGGACGAGGTCGTGGGCGCGGCGATCTATGCCCCCGATGGCTCTCTGGTCGCCGTAGGCCTTGGTGGCGCAGTCGAGCTGCGCGATGGGGCGTCTCTTGAGCCTCGCCAGCGCCTCGAGGGCCACACAGGCGAGATCAGCGCCCTCGCCTTTACTCCCGACAGCGCAACCCTGGCCTCGGGCGCTCAGGACGACACTGTGATCCGTCTGTGGGACGTCAGATCGGCGCGCGAGCTGCGCCGCCTCGAGGGCCACACAGGCTGGATCCGCAGCCTCGCTGTTAGTCCCGACGGCGCTGTCCTTGCCTCGGGCAGTACCGATAACACGGTAATCCTCTGGGATATCGCCTCGGGCCGGCAGCTGCGCCGCCTTGAGGGCCACACAGACTTCCTCGGCAATCTTGCCTTTAGCCCGGATGGCGCGACCCTGGCCTCGGTCTCGCGTGATGGCACCGTCCGCCTGTGGGATGTGGCGAGCGGTGGTCAGCGCGAAGAGTTTCGCTACACCGCGCCTGTAGACCCACAGACCAGCAAGCCCTTCTGGCTCACCGGCGTCAGCTACAGCCCTGACGGCCGCAGTCTCGCTGTGGGCTCAGTCAGCGGGAGCGTCTACATCCTCGATGCGAGCAATGGCAAGCTCGACCGCGAGCTGAAGGGCCACCAGGGCTGGGTAGTGATCCGCGGGGTCAGCTACAGCCCCGACGGCAACCTGATCGCCAGCGCCAGCCTCGATGGCACGGTGCGTCTGTGGAGCCCGCGCACCGGGGTAGAGCGGGGCGTGCTTCAGGTAGGGCTCCGGCTCCTCGGCCTCAGCTGGAACCCGGACGGCAGCACCCTGGCTGTCAGCAGCGACACGTCGGGCAGCCTGGCGATCTGGGATGTGACCCGGCGCGAGCTGACGAAAAGTGTCATCCTGGCCCAGGGCGCAGTGACCGCGCTATCTTATGCAGACAGCGGCGAGGCCCTCGCCTCAGGTGGGGTGAACGGCCTGGTGAAGATCCACCTGCTGGCCGATGGTCGCGCGATCCCGCTGAGCGGGGGCGCGCCCACCAGCCAGTACCTGGCCTTCCTGAGCGACACGCAGCTCGTCGCCGCGAGCGATGGCGGCGACGTGATGGTGCTCACCGTGGCGGGCCCCGCCCAGGAGGAGCGCCGCCAGCTCGAGGGCCTCGACGGCCTGGCCCTGACCGTCGATGTGAGCCGCGACCGGCGCCTGATTGCCGCCGGCAATGATCAGGGCGACATCGCGATCTGGGACGCCCGCAGCCTCGCGGTGCAGCGTACTCTGAGCGGCCTCGGCGGGCCGGTTTACGGCCTGGCCTTTAATCGTGACGGCTCGCAGATCGCCGGGGTGACCAATCAGCCGGCCGAGCGCCCGAAGGTGATCATTTGGGATGTGACCAGCGGCAACCGCCTCACCACCTTCAGCGGACACCAGGGCCCGATCACCGCGATCGAGATGCCGGCCGGTGGTGATATGGTGGCCAGCGCGAGCAGCGACGGCAGCCTGAAGCTCTGGAAGGCGGGCAGCGGCGACGAGGTGCGGAGCATGACCCCGCCGGCCGAGCAGGGCTGGTACAACAGCCTGGCCTTCTCGCCCGATGGCGCGCTCATGGTGACGGGGACCCTCGCTGGGCAGGTCGACTTTTGGAACGCCACGAGCGGCGAGCGGCTGAGTGGTGTAGACCTCGGCCTCGCGGGCTCGATCCTCGGGCTTAGCTTCAGGCCAGATGGGGGGCAACTCGCGGTCGCGACGCGCGACGGCGGCGTGGTGCTGCTGGAGCCCACCCGGTAGCGCCGCGATGGATGATTGTTGGAGCACCTCGCTACTTCACCGCCCTGGCGCCCGCAGACCCGCCGCGATGTGAGTATAATACAACCGCAGGTTGTGAAACAGTAAGCCGTGGTGGAAGACTATGCACCGGGGCCTTGTCGAGGAGCGGGGCGGGAAGCGCAAGGAGCGACCAATGTTCAACGCCTTTAAGAAGAAGTACGACCGGACGCCTGAAGGCGAGGAGGGCCGGGTGCCCCCAGGCCAGTATGTCACCGACAAATTCCCCGTGCTCCACTACGGCACGGTACCCCAGTACACCAACGTCGAGAGCAGCTGGGACCTGCGGGCGTGGGGCGAGCTCGAGGCGCCAGCCCGCCTGAGCTTCGCCGAGTTCCGCGCCCTGCCGACGGTCGAGATTACCACCGACATCCACTGTGTCACCCGCTGGAGCAAGCTCGACACACAGTGGATGGGCGTGCGCTTCAGCGAGTTCCTGAAGGCCATCCCCACACTCACGCCGGCGGTGAAGTATGTGATCGCCCACTGCGAGCAAGGCTTCACCACCAACGTGTCGATCGAGGTGCTGATGCACCCCACAGCGCTGCTGGCCTACAAATATGATGGCGAGGAGCTGACACCAGAGCACGGCTATCCCTTGCGCCTGCTCACTCCCGGCAAATACTTCTGGAAAAGCGCCAAATGGCTGCGCGGACTCGAGTTCGCCGGCCACGATAAGCTCGGCTTCTGGGAGCGCTACGGCTATAACAATAATGCCGACCCGTGGAAGGAGGAGCGCTACGCCGACTGATGGGCCGGAGTGGCCGACCACCATCGATGAGGCCGTCCGTGTCCAAGAGGAGCTGCGCGGCCAGGTCGCCATCGGCGACGATTTCGGCGATCTGCGGACAGTGGCAGGGGTGGACGCGGGGTTTGAGGATGCGGGGGCAACAGCGCGGGCCGCCGTGGTTGTGCTAAGCTTTCCTGGCCTCGAGCCGATCGAGCACATCCTCACCCGCGGCCCAGCCCGTTTTCCCTACATCCCCGGCTTTCTCTCCTTCCGCGAGGCGCCCGTCATCCTCGAGGCTCTGGGGCAGCTGCGGGCCCCACCCGACCTGGTGATCTGCGATGGGCAGGGTATTGCCCACCCCAGGCGCCTGGGTATCGCCAGCCACATTGGTGTGCTCAGCGGCCTGCCAACGATCGGCTGCGCCAAATCGTTGCTGGTGGGCCGCCACGGCGATCTGCCGGACGAGCGGGGCGCCCGGGTGCCCCTCACCTACCGTAAGGAGCAGGTCGGCTGGGCGCTGCGCACACGGCCTGGCGTGAAGCCTGTGTACATCTCGCCGGGGCATCGGGTTGCTATCGGCACCGCCGCCGATCTGGTGATGGCCTGCGTCACACGCTACCGCTTGCCCGAGACCACGCGCTACGCGCATAATCTGGCCTCGAACGGGGTCATCCCCCGGGTAAAGCGCTAGCGGGGGTGATTCCACCCCACCCAGGTTTGACAATGCCCCGTCGAAATGTTATACTCCCTTATCGCGGCGCAGGAATGCACGCAGAATAGATTCGCGTGTGCCGAACCGGCCCACTCTAAGGCACAGCCATAGCTGTGACCAGACCGGGGCCCGGATATTATTTTGTCTACACAACAGGCTTAAGTGGGCGTCTGAGACCAGGAGTGCTGGATGCCGACCATTAATCAGCTCGTACGGAAACCGCGCAAGCCGGTAGAGAAGAAGACCAAAGCCCCGGCGCTGCGGTTTACCTACAACTCGCTCAAAGGCAAGCTGACCCGCGGCAAGGGCTCGCCGCAGAAGCGGGGCGTTTGCACCAAGGTGGCCACGGTTACGCCGAAGAAGCCGAACTCGGCGCTGCGCAAAATCGCGCGCGTCAGGCTCTCGAACCAGATCGAGGTCACCGCGTACATCCCCGGCGAGGGCCACAACCTCCAGGAGCACTCGGTGGTGCTCATCCGCGGCGGCCGTGTGAAGGATCTTCCGGGTGTGCGCTACCACATCGTGCGTGGCACCCTGGACACCCAGGGCGTGAACGGCCGCAAGCAGGGCCGCTCGAAGTATGGCACCAAGAAGAACGCCCAGCCGGTCGGCAAGAAGCGCTAGCGCAGATATGGGACGTAGGCGGCGCGCCAGGGCTGGCTGCGCCTCACGTCTGAGCTCTGAAGAGGTATCACTATGCCCCGCCGTGGAGATATTCAGAAGCGGGTCCCCCCGCCGGACGCACGCTACGACAGTGTGCTGGTCCAGAAGTTCATCAACAAGGTGATGGAGCGCGGCAAGAAGAGCGTCGCCGAGCGGATCGTCTACGACGCCCTCGACATCGCCGCCGAGCGCACCAAGAAGTCCCAGCTGGAGGTCTTCGAGCAGGCCCTGCGCAACGCCAGCCCGTCGATCGAGGTTAAGCCCAAGCGGGTGGGCGGCGCCACCTATCAGGTGCCCGTCGAGGTCAAGAGCGAGCGCCGCTACGCGCTGGCGATGCGCTGGCTGCTCATTGCCTCGCGCGGCCGCAGCGGGCGCCCGATGCACGAGCGTCTCGCCACCGAGCTGGTCGATGCCTTCAACAATACGGGCAACACGATCAAGCGCAAAGAGGATGTTCATAAGATGGCCGAGGCAAACCGCGCCTTCGCCCACTATGGTCGCCTGTAGGGGCGTAGCATAGTGCGCCTCTATAGGCGCTGTGCGCCCAAGCGGGAGAAGTAGAGATAACCGGCGGCGACCTAGTCGCCCGACCTAGGAGCAGGGATCGGTATGCCACGCCAGTTCGAGCTCGATAAGGTACGCAACATCGGCATCATCGCCCACATCGACGCGGGCAAGACCACGACGACGGAGCGCATCCTGTTCTATACCGGGCGCACCTATAAGATCGGCGAGGTTCACGAGGGCACCGCGACGATGGACTGGATGCCACAGGAGCAGGAGCGTGGCATCACCATCACCTCGGCGGCCACCACTGCGCAGTGGAAGCTGGACGACACGGTGTATCGGATCAATATCATCGATACCCCGGGCCACGTCGACTTCACGGTAGAGGTTGAGCGCTCGCTGCGCGTCCTTGACGGCGGCGTCGTCGTCTTCGACGGGGTCGCCGGCGTCGAGCCTCAGTCCGAGACGGTGTGGCGCCAGGCCGACAAGTACAGCGTCCCGCGTATCTGCTTCATCAACAAGATGGACCGCACCGGGGCCAGCTTCGAGCGCTGTGTCAGCATGATCGTCGGGCGCCTTGGCGCCAGGCCGGCTGTGCTCCAGCTGCCGATCGGCGCCGAGGATACCTTCAAGGGCACGATCAACCTGCTGGCGATGAAGGCGACCATCTATAACGATGATCTCGGCAAAGATGTTCGCGAGTCAGAGATCCCCGAGCATATGCTCGCCGCCTCTGAGAAGGCCCGCGCTGACCTGGTCGAGGCCATCGCTGAGACTGACGATGAGCTGACCCTGCTCTACCTCGAGGGCCAGGAGCTGACCGTCGAGGAGCTGAAGCGCGGCCTGCGCAAGGCGACCATCGAGGGCAAGCTCGTCCCCGTGCTCTGCGGCGCCGCCCTCAAGAACAAGGGCGTCCAGAAGCTGCTCGACTCAGTGGTTGAGTTCCTGCCCTCGCCGCTCGACCGCCCGGCCGTGCAGGGTACCCTGCCTGGCCACCTTATGGGCGAGGAGGGCGCCGAGCTGATCACTCGCGCGACGAGCGATAGCTCGCCCTTCGCGGGCCTGGTCTTCAAGATTGTCGCCGACCCCTACGTAGGCAAGCTGGCCTACTTCCGGGTCTACTCAGGCACGATCGAGAAGGGCAGCTACGTCCTCAACAGCACCCGCGGGCAGCGCGAGCGCCTCGGCCGCATCCTCCAGATGCACGCCAACCATCGCGAGGATATCGAGCAGGTCTACGCCGGCGACATCGCCGCCATGGTCGGCCCCAAGCAGAGCTTCACCGGCGATACGATCTGCGACCCTGAGAAGCCGATTGTGCTCGAGAGCATCCGCTTCCCCGAGCCCGTGGTCGAGCTGGCGATCGAGCCCAAGACCAAGGCCGATCAGGATAAGATGGCCATCGCCCTCAATCGCCTCTCCGAGGAGGACCCCACCTTCCGGGTCTACACCAACCAGGAGACGGGCCAGACGATTATCAAGGGCATGGGCGAGCTTCACCTCGAGGTGATCGTCGACCGTATGCGCCGCGAGTATAAGGTCGAGGCCAACCAGGGTAAGCCCCAGGTGTCGTACCGCGAGACGATTACCCACCCCGCCGAGATCCATACCCGCTTCATCCGGCAGACCGGCGGCAAAGGCCAGTTCGCCGAGGTCAAGATCCGCTTCGAGCCGCAGGAGCCGGGCAAGGGCTTCGAGTTCGTCAATGGGATCACCGGTGGCTCCATCCCACGCGAGTATATCGGCCCGGTCGAGCAGGGCATCAAGGAGGCCATGCAGACTGGTGTGATGGCCGGCTACCCAGTGGTCGACCTCAAGGCCACGCTCTACGATGGCTCCTTCCACGAGGTGGACTCGTCCGAGATGGCCTTTAAGATTGCCGCCTCGATGTCGCTCAAGGACGGCGTCCGCAAGGGTCGCCCCCAGCTCCTCGAGCCGATCATGAAGGTCGAGACCACCACCCCCGAGGATTTCCTCGGATCGGTGCTCGGCGACCTCAACTCGCGCCGCGGCCGCGTCGAGGGCATGGAGGCCCGCGGCAACGCCCAGGTGGTGCGCGCCTATGTCCCTCTGGCAACGATGTTCGGCTACACCACCGACCTGCGCTCCTCGACCCAGGGCCGCGCCACCTCGTCGATGG
>JAAXUL010001247.1 GCA_013336035.1 Chloroflexales bacterium | reverse complement strand
CCCCGATAACTTCCAGGAGACGCCGCACCCCCGGATCGCCGACCGCACCTCGCCGACGAATATCGGGCTCCAGCTGCTGGCCGACCTGGCCGCCCACGACTTCGGCTATATCGGCGCGCTCGAGCTGACCGAGCGCAGCGAGCGGGCGCTGGCGACTATGGCGCAGCTTGAGCGCTACGCGGGCCACCTGCTGAACTGGTACGATACCCGCACGCTGCGCCCGCTGCCGCCGGCCTACGTCTCGACGGTAGACAGCGGGAACCTCGCCGGGGCCCTGCTCACGCTCCGCCAGGGCTACCTGGCCCTGCGTGACACGCCGCTGATCGGCCAGCAGGCCATCGCCGGGATGGCGGACTCGCTCGCGCTGATGGAGCAGCAGATCGCTGAGCATGGGCCGGCGCCCAAGGCCGTCGCCGCCCTCGCCGAGCTGCTCCGCGCCACGCCCGATACGGTGGGCGGCTACCGCAATCTGCTCGACGAGGTGCTGGAGTGGGCCGAGGATCTGGGCACCACCGGGCCGGCCGCCGCGTGGGGCGCCCGGATTGGCAGCCAGGCCCGCAGCCTGCTGGAAGATATCGATAGCCTCGTGCCCGCGTCTGACTACCGCGACCGGCCGCCGACCCTGGGCGAGCTGGCTGATGTGGGCGTCCCCGCCGCCGCCGCCCTGCTCGAGCGCCACGCCTGGGTCGCCCGCGCCTGCGCCGATCAGGTTGAGGCGATGAGGTTCGGCTTCCTCTACGACGACCAGCGCCACCTGTTCGCGATCGGCTACCGCGTGGCCGAAGAGCAGCGCGACAGCTCCTTCTATGACCTGCTGGCCTCCGAGGCCCGCCTGAGCAGCTTCCTGGCCATCGCCAGGGGCGACGTGCCGCAGGAGCACTGGTTCCGCATGGGGCGCGGGCTCACCGCGGTGGGCCTGGGCGCCTCGCTGCTCTCGTGGAGCGGCACCATGTTTGAGTACCTGATGCCGCTGCTGCTGATGCGCCGCTACCCGGAGACGCTGCTCGACTCTACCTACAGTGCCGCTGTCGCCCGCCAGATCGCCTACGGCAAGGAGCGCGGCGTGCCCTGGGGCATCTCCGAGTCGGCCTACAACGCACGCGACCTGGCGATGAACTACCAGTACCGCGCCTTCGGCGTGCCCGGCCTGGGGCTGAAGAGCGGCCTCGACGACGATCTGGTGATCGCGCCCTACGCGACCATGCTGGCCCTGCCGGTGCGCCCGGCCGTGGCCCTCGCCAACCTGCGCGCCCTGATCGCCGACGATATGCTCGGCACCTTCGGGCTGTACGAGGCCGTCGACTACACCCCCAGCCGGCTGCCGCCCGGCCAGCAGCGTGCGATCGTGCGCTCGTTTATGGCCCACCACCAGGGCATGAGCCTGCTCGCCCTCGCCAACGCGCTCCACGACGATGTGATGCAGCAGCGCTTCCACGCCGAGCCGCTGGTGCAGTCGGCCGAGACGCTGCTCCAGGAGCGGGTGCCGCAGACTCGACCGAGCCAGATGGTGGGCGCGGCCGCCCGCACGCCTCAGCTCGCCTTCGCCGCGCCCCCGCTGCCGCGCCAGTTCAGCACGCCCTTCACCGCCGTCCCCTACAGCCACCTGCTCTCCAACGGGCGCTACCGCGTGATGTTGACCACCGCCGGTGGCGGGAGCAGCAGTTTCGACGACCTGGCCGTCACCCGCTGGCGCTCCGACGTGAGCCGCGACGACTGGGGCAGCTTCATCTACATCCGCGACGCCCGCAGCGGCGCGATCTGGTCTACTGGCTACCAGCCGACCCGTCACAAGCCGCAGGACTACCAGGTGACCTACGGCCTCGACCGGGCCGAGTTTCGCCAGCGCGTGGCCGGGATCGCCACGCGCATGGAGGTGGTGGTCTCGCCCGAGGAGCAGGCCGAGCTGCGCCGGGTGACCCTGACGAACCACACCGCCGCGCCGCGCGAGCTGGAGCTGACGAGCTACAGCGAGGTGGCGCTGGCCCCGCCCGCCGCCGACGAGGCCCACCCGGCCTTCGCCAACCTGTTCGTCGAGACCGAGTTCGTGCCCGATCACGACGCGCTGCTGGCCTCGCGCCGCCCGCGCGCCGAGGGCGGCGCGCGCCCCTGGGCCGTTCACAGCGTAAGCGTGCACGGCCACGCCCTCGGCGCCACCCAGCACGAGAGCGATCGGGCGGCCTTCGTCGGGCGCGGGCACGCCATGGCCGACCCGCAGGCGCTCCACATGCCGCTCGGCGGGCATACCGGCGCCGTGCTCGACCCGGCGCTGAGCCTGCGCCGGCGCGTGCGGATCGCGCCGGGCGCCAGCGCCCAGATCACCTTCGTCACCGGCGTGGCCGAGGGCCGGGCCGCGGCGCTGGCCCTGGCCGCCCGCCTGCACGACCCGGCCGCAGTCGAGCGGGCCTTCGAGCTGGCCTGGACCCAGAGCCAGGTGGAGCTGCACGACCTGGCCATCGACGCCGACCAGGCCCACCGCTTCCAGCTTTATCGCCTTCTCCAGCTTGCTTCCGGCCTCGCTTCC
>JAAXUL010000430.1 GCA_013336035.1 Chloroflexales bacterium | reverse complement strand
GCTACCGACAGCAGACAGAGGGCGATGAAGCCCAGGCCAATCGTTCGCGAGAGAGAACGCATGCTGCCTCCGGCAGGGACGTGGGCGACGGACTATAGGCGCACGAGCGCCGTCCCACACCATTCTAGCCTACCCTGCGAACTAGCGATAGGCATGGATGCTATACTGAGCGGGCTTTCAGCTTTGAGCTTTCGGCTTTCTCATGTACACCATTGAGGGCACCCTCGAGCGCATTACCTACCAGAGCGACGATGATGGCTATATGGTCGGCCGCCTGACGCCAAAGGGTCGCGGCTACCAGGTCACTGTCGTCGGCAAGCTTGTGGGCGTGCGCCCGGGCGAGACGCTGCTGCTCGAGGGGGAGTGGCAGGAGCACCGCGACCACGGCCGGCAGTTTGCCGTGGCCACCTACCGCACGCTGATGCCCGCCACCATCGACGGCATCAGGCGTTACCTGGGCAGCGGCCTGATCAAGGGCATCGGCCCCGCCACGGCGAAGAAGATCACCGACACCTTTGGCAAGTATACCCTCGATGTGATCGAGCGCGAGCCCGACCGGCTGGCCGAGGTGCCCGGCCTGGGCCGCAAGAAGGTCGAGCTGATCAAGGCCGCCTGGCGCGAGCAGCAGCGCATCAAAGAGGTGATGCTCTTTCTCCAGGATGTCGGGCTGCCCACGGGCCTGGCCGTGCGCATCTACAAGCAGTACGGCGACGCGGCTATCGGGGTGGTGCGCGACGAGCCCTATCGCCTCGCAGATGAGGTCTACGGCATCGGCTTTCTCACCGCCGATAAGATCGCCGCCGCCCTCGGCATCACCCCCGACGACCCGCGCCGCGTCGCCGCCGGCCTGCGCCACACCCTCGGCGCCGCCACCGACGATGGCCACTGCTACCTCCCCGCCGCCGAGCTCGTGCGCAAGGCCGCCGCGATCCTTGGCGTTGGCGAGGCGCTCGTCAGCGAGGTGCTGGCGACCCCCGGGCTTGCCGGCGAGATCGAGAGCGAGCTTTCGTCCCCGGCCCTTGGCTCTTCGTCCCCGGTCTACCTGCGCCCCCTGGCCATGGCCGAGACGGGCGTGGCGGGGGCGATCCTGCGTCTGCTGCGCGCCCCCTCGGAGATGGCCGGCTTCTACAGGCAGGCCCGCTGGTCCCAGGTCTTCGCCCACCTGGCCGAGAAGCGCGCTATCACCCTCGCCGACCGCCAGCAAGACGCTGTGCGTATGGCCCTCACCGAGAAGGTGAGCATCCTGACCGGCGGCCCCGGCACGGGCAAGACGATGAGCCTGCGCACGGTCGTCACGCTGGCCCAGGCCCGCGGCTACAGCGTGCTGCTGACCTCGCCCACGGGCCGTGCGGCCAGACGCCTCAGCGAGGCCACGGGCGCCGAGGCGAAGACCATCCACCGGCTGCTCGAGTACGCCCCGGGCGGCGGCGGCTCGTTCCGGCGCAACGCCGACTGGCCTCTGGCCTGCGACCTGCTCGTGGTCGATGAGGTCAGTATGCTCGATGTCCTGCTCGCCAACCAGCTGCTCAAGGCCGTGCCGGCCCACGCCCATCTGCTGCTCGTGGGTGACGCCGACCAGCTGCCCAGCGTCGGGCCGGGGCGGGTGCTGCGCGACCTGCTCGAGAGCGGCGTCGTGCCCAGCGTCCACCTCGACACGATCTTTCGCCAGGCCGCCGGCAGCGGTATCGCCCACAACGCCCGCCGTATTAACCAGGGCGTGCCGCCCGAGCTCCAGGGCCTTGAGGATTTCTTCTTCTTCCCCGCGCCCGACGCCGAGGCCTGCGCGGCCCGCGTGATCGAGCTGGTCGCCGAGCGCATACCCGCGCGCTTCGGCCTCGACCCGCGCCGCGACATCCAGGTGCTCTCACCCACCCACAAGGGCGCCGCGGGCGTCGCCAGCCTCAACCGGCTCCTGCAAGAGGCGCTCAACCCCAGCGCGGCCGACAAGCCCGAGAAGAGCTACGGCGCCAGCCTCTTCCGCCTGGGCGACCGCGTGATCCAGCAGCGCAACAACTACGAGCTTGATGTCTACAACGGGGACATCGGCGTCGTGGCGGCGATCGACCATGTCGAGCAGTCGCTCAGGGTGCGCTTCGAGGACGGGCGCGAGGTGGCCTTCGACTTCGCCATCCTCGACGAGCTGGCCCTCGCCTACGCCCTGAGCGTCCATAAGAGCCAGGGCGGCGAGTACCCCGCCGTGGTGCTGCCGCTCCTGATGCAGCACGGCGGCATGCTCCAGCGCAACCTGCTCTACACGGCGGTCACGCGGGCCCGGGGCCTGGCGGTGCTGGCGGGCGACCGGCGGGCCATCGCCGCCGCCGTGGCCACCGAGTCGGCGCAGCGCCGCTACACCGGCCTCGAGGCGCGCCTGCGGGGCTGACGGGGCCCTGGCGCTCAGGGCGCCATACTCTGTAGAAAGCTCATGACCGTCTCACGCACCATCAGCTCAGGGTCGATGCCCTCGGCCTCGGGCTGCTCGAAGACGAACCGGGTGAGTGAGTAGGCGATGATCGGGCCGACCAGGATGCGCGCCGCGACATGCGGGTCTGTCCGTCGCAGCCGGCCGGCGTCCATCTGGCGCTCGAGGTAGCCGGCCATCAGCCTGAGGGCGCGGCCGGGCCCCACCTCGTTCACCATCTGCGCGACGCGCCGGTTGCGCATCGACTCGCTGAGCACCACCTTCATAAGCGCGATCGTCAGCTCAGACTGAAGCACCCTGGTGATGTTGCTGATAAGCTCGGGCAGCAGCACCTCAGGCGGCAGGTCCAGGTCGAGCCTGGTGCTTGTCGTGTCGATCAGCTCGATCAACGGCATCCGCGTGAGGATGACCTGGTGCAGCAGGTCGACCTTGTCCTTGAAGTAGTGGTAGATCAGCCCTGGCGAGCCGATCTTTGCCGCCTCGGCAATCTCTTTGTTCGAGGCGCCGTCGAATCCTTTGGCCGAGAAGACCTCGAGGGCTCCGTCGATAATCTGCTGGCGGCGCTGCTCATAGTCCTGCTCATCGCGCGGTGGCATAGCGGCCTCCATTGATTGACTGGTCAATCAATTATAGCGGATGGGCGAAGCTGGTGTCAAGATCGTGACCCCTCCCGGCGCGCGAGAGGGGTCCACACCAGTACTCCGTCCGAGCTACTTGATAAACTCGTTCGTGAAGGCCTGCTCAACCTCGACGGCGCCCGGCAGCAGGCCCGCGTCGCGCATGAACTGTTCGGTCTTCACCCAGACCTCGGCGTCGGTATAGCCCAGGCCCTCGGCGGTGGTCCGCTCGCTGTACCAGTAGGGCAGGCTCTCCTGGAGCACCTGGCGCTGCAGGGTCGGGTCGCCCAGCTGAGCCTCGGGGATGAAGCCCAGGCTAATCTCGTAGGCCTCGTCGGGGTTATCGAGGGTATCGCGCAGGCCCTTGAGCGTGGCGGCGACAAACCCGCGCACGAGGGCGGGCTCCTCGGCGATCAGCTTCTCGCTGGCCACCATGCCGTTAGCCGCCAGGTTGTAGACATCGGCCACCCGCAGCACGTCTACCTCCTCGCCCTGCTGGCGCAGGATCACGGGCTCGTTCATAGCGTAGCCGATCGCCACGGGCACCTTGTCCTCGAGCACGGCCTGGGCCTGGGTGAAGCCGATCTCCTGCACGGGGAAGGCCGACTCATCAAGCTTGTTGGCGTAGCGCAGCGCCAGCAGCCCGTACAGGCTCTCGCCAAAATTGCCCGGGATGCCCACGGTCTTCCCCACCAGGTCGGCCGCGCTCTTCAGGCCCGTGGCGTGCTTGGCGAAGAAGACAACCGGGAACTCCTGGTAGAGGGTCATGATCGTCTTCACAGGGATGCCCTGCTGGCGGGCGAGCAGGGTCGAGGTGCCCGAGGCCGTGGCGAAGGCCACCTCACCCTCGGGCCAGGTGGCCGCGCGCTGCACCACGTCATTCTCGAAGTTATAGTCGAAGACCACCTCGAGGCCCTGCTCGGCGAAGTAGCCCTTCTGGGCCGCGACGTAGTAGGGCGCGAACTGCACGTTGGGGATATACGACATCGCCAGGGTGATCTTGCGGAGCTCTGTGGTGGGCGCGACGGTAGCGGCGCCCTGCTGGGGTGTCTGCGCGGGCTGGGCAGGCTGATCGGCGAGCGGCGGGCTAGGTACGACGGTCGCGGTCTCCGCGGGCGGGCTGGCCGCGGCAGTCGGCTGGCCGAGCTGGGCGTCCGGCCGGGCACCGCAGGCGGCGAGCAGCGCGGCGAGCAGGGCGATCAGGCCGATTCGGTTGAGCATCTGTGAACCCTCCGTAGATATTTGGCACACGGCCATCCAGCAGGGCGGGCCCATCCCGCCCCACAGTCGATGTCCCTCAGTTATCCGCTGGCTCTCCTTAGCCTAATTCCCAGCGCATCAGGGCCCGCTCGATCAGCGTGGCGGCCATGTAGAGGCTGAGCGTGATCGCGGCCAGGGTGATCAGGGCCACGAAGATCAGCGGCGTGTCGAAGAGGCCCCGGGCGATGTTGATCATTGCGCCCAGGCCCTCGCGCCCGGCCACGAACTCGCCCACGACGGCGCCTGTCGTGGCCAGGGCCAGCCCCGTGCGCACGCCCCCGAACAGCACCGGCAGGCTGAGCGGCGCCTCGACGTAGCGCAGCATCTGCCAGCGGCTCGCCCCGCTGATCAGCGCCATCTCGCGCAGCTCGCGGGGCAGGCCGCGGATGGCCACCACTGTGGCGATCACGATCGGCAGAAAGGTGATCAGGGCGGCGATCAGCAGCTTGCCCTTGAGCCCCGGACCGAACCAGAGGATGATCAGGGGCGCCACGGCTATCACCGGGATGGCCTGGCTGGCCGCCAGCAGCGGCGCCAGGGAGCGCTCGAGCCAGGGGATATGGGCCAGGATATAGCCTATCGTCAGCCCGAGCCCCAGGGCGATACAGAAGCCCCCCAGCGCCTCGACCAGTGTGGCGGAGGTGTGCCGCCAGAGCACCCCGCTCTGTGATGCGGCGACAAAGCGCTCGGCCACCAGGGCCGGGCTCGGCAGGATGAAGGCCCGGTAGCCGCCGGCCGTCACCGCCAGCTGCCAGAAGGCCAGCAGGGCCAGGATGCTCACGGGCAGCCCGACCCAGCGTAGGCCGCGCGCCCAGATCTTAGGCGCCGGCACCGGGGCCGCGCCCACACCACCCCGCATCGGCAATGTCCGCTGCATCTCTATCCTCCACAACAGCAAGCCCCGAGGGCAAAAGCACCTCGGGGCGGGCATAACCAGACAGAGCATAGGCGGCGATGCCGCTATGCAGCACGCCCTCTGGCAGATCGTCAGGACCGCAGATACGCTCATAGGGCGTCTCTACGGCGCGGCGGTGCCGGGCGCGCTTCTTGCGTCTGGATCTTCTTTACATCCGGACTGTAACCGTCGGCCCCGGAGTCTCACCGGATCATGCGTGCCTCGCAACACGCTTGTGGGCTGTACCACCGATCGGGAATTTCACCCTGCCCCGAAGATCGTTTGTTGTATCGAAGCATACCGCAGGCCCCTAGGGGCTGTCAAGCTACTTATGATACCTCGCCTAGGTGGGGATATCACAACCCCACGCAAGGCGCGCGCTATTATTGCGGCGCGTGGATGATCCTGCAAGGTAACATCGGGATGTTAAACTATTCCCGTTCTATTCAGAGTTCATTCCATCACGAGGTTCATGGCTCCCGTCGTGCCTGGCCAGGAGGAACTATGCACACTCCGCTCCGCCGACTGATCGCCCCCACCGCTGTCGCCCTGGCCCTCGCGCTCACGGCCTGCACAGGTGGCGGCCAGGGAGCCGCACCCACAGCGACCAGCGCCCCGACCGTCGAGGCGCCTACCCGCACCCCGCGGCCCACCCGCGAGCCCACGGCAGAGCCCGCCGCCGCAGGCGAGATCCTGCCCGTCGAGTTTAGCGATCTGCAGAGCTTCGAGCACCCCTCGGGCGTCTTCGCGATCGACATCCCCGAGAGCTGGACCCTCCAGGACAACAGCAAGCCTGACGAGATCATCCATATCTGGACTGACCCCACGCGCAATGGCGGCGTGATCGTCGACATCTTCGAGGTCGCGACAACCTACACCGCCGATCAGCTCACCGACCTGCTCACCAGCTTCCTAGAGACCCAGTTTGGCGATAAGCCCGACTTCAGCACAAAAGACCCGGAGACACAGACGGACGAGAGCATCCTCGTGACCTGGGGCTATACGGCCACCGCCGACAACGACACCCCGGTCGCTCTGCTGGGCAATAGCTTCATCGAGCAGCGCGAGAATAAGATCTCGATCCTCACCACGCTGGTGCCGAATGAGCAGTTTGAGGCTACGGTCGAGAAGACCTTGGAGATCATCAACTCTTACAGAATCGACCCCAGCGCCAGCGTGTCCTCAGCCGGCGCCGACAGCGCAAGCGGGATCACCACCGGCGGCTCGTCGGGCTCCGGCGATCTGCCGGCCACCATCGTCGGCATTGGCGACACGGTGGATGTCGCCCCCGACCTGAAGATGACCATCACCGGCGTCGAGGAGCCGAAGGCCACGGATTTCATCAAGCCCGACGCCGGCAACAAGTTTCTGGTCGTGCGCGCCGTCTTCGAGAATAGCGGCAGCGAGGCCCAGCCTGTCTCGACCCTGATCCAGATGGCCCTGCTGGACAGCAACGGCAAGAAATACGACATCGACATCCTGGCCGCCACCCTGGCCGAGCAGACGCCCGACGGCGAGGTGCCCGCCGGCGGCACACTCGAGGGCGGCGTCGGCTTCCAGATACCCAGCGATGCCTCGGGCCTGATCTTCGTCTTCAGCCCCTTGATCGATGGCGAGCCCGTCGGCGTCGCGCTCGACTAGCTTCGTATAAGCGAGTAAGCCCTGGCTGAGGCCCTCACC
>JAAXUL010001246.1 GCA_013336035.1 Chloroflexales bacterium | reverse complement strand
CTCGCGACCCTGGGCCAGGTCGACCTGCTCGAGCGCATCCACCGCAACCAGGAGCTGGCGCCGCTCTCGAAGATGGCCTTCGCGATCACCCAGGTGGTGATGCAGCGCATGGAGCAGCGCCAGCGGGTCAGCCTGCTCGAGCCGGTGAACCAGACGATGAAGCTGATCACCCAGCGCCCCGACGGCGGCTTCCACCTCGAGCTGCGCGAGATCCGCGACCACGAGCGCCCGCCGATGATCCACATCCCCGAGTACCGCCGCCTGCGCGGCCTGCCGCCCGAGCCGGGAGAAGGGGTATAGCACCGCCATTTGCCCTCACCCCCAACCCCTCTCGCTCGTTCGCTGCGCGACAGCCGAGGGGGCGCGAACGGTCGGGCATGCCCCGCTCTCCCGCGCCTTGGCACCGGAGTGGGGAGCAAGGGGGGTGAGGGCCGCTGCCCGTACAGCGCCCGCAGGAAAAGCGAAAGGAGGGGCCGTGATTGGCGATGCCGAGCGACGCATCCGCGAGCTTCTGACCGCGCTCTATGGCGAGGAGCAGGGGGCGATCTGCGCGGGGCGGCTGGCGCGCGCCCTGGCCGCCTTCACGGCGCGCTATCGGCAGGCGGCCCCACCCCGGCCGCCCAACGAGCGCCTCACCGAGGACGACGTCATCCTGATCACCTACGGCGACCAGGTGCGCGAGCCGGGCCGCCCGCCGCTCCAGACCCTCGGCGACGTGCTCGACAGCACCCTCGCCGGCGCGGTCAGCGGCGTCCACATCCTGCCCTTCTACCCCTACACCTCGGATGACGGCTTCTCGGTGGTTGACTACCTGGCCGTCGACCCCGCCCTCGGCACGTGGGCGGACGTGGGGCAGCTGGGCGGGCGCTACAGGCTGATGTTCGACGCCGTGGTCAACCATATCTCGGCGAGCAGCCGCTGGTTCCAGGGCTTCCTGGCGGGCGCGCTGGGGGCCGAGGCCCGCTTTATTGTGGTCGACCCCGCGACGGATCTGCGGGGCGTGACCCGCCCGCGCACGACCCCGCTGCTGACGCCCTTCGAGACGCCCGGCGGCACGCGCTATGTCTGGACCACCTTCAGCGCCGATCAGATCGACCTCAACTTTGCCAGCCCCGAGCTACTGCTCGAGATGACCGCGGTGCTGCTGGAGTATATCGCGCGCGGCGCGAGCCTGATCCGGCTCGACGCGATCGGCTACCTGTGGAAAGAGCCCGGCACGCGCTGCATCCACCTGCCGCAGGCCCATATGGTGGTGCAGCTCTGGCGGGCCTGCCTCGACGCGGTCGCGCCCGACGTGCTGCTGATCACCGAGACCAACGTGCCCCACGCCGACAACATCAGCTACTTCGGCGACGGCGCCAACGAGGCCCAGCTGGTCTACCAGTTCCCCCTGGCGCCGCTGGTGCTGCACGCCTTCGCCACGGGCGACGCGAGCCGGCTGAGCGGGTGGGCGCGCGACCTGGCCCCGCCCACGCCGACGACGACCTTCTTCAACTTCCTGGCCTCGCACGACGGGATCGGGGTGGTGCCGGCGACCGGCATGCTCAGCCAGGCCGAGGTGCTGGGGCTGTGCGCGCAGGTCGAGCGCCACGGCGGGCGGGTCTCGTACAAGAGCAACCCCGACGGCTCGCAGAGCCCCTATGAGCTGAACTGCACCTGGTTCGACGCCCTCTCGGACCCCCGGGGCGGCGAGCCGGCGGGGCGCATGATCGACCGCTTCGTCGCCTCGCAAGCGATCATGCTGGCGCTGCAGGGCGTGCCCGGGGTCTACGTCCACAGCCTGCTCGGCTCGCCCAACGACCAGGGGGGCCTGGCGCGCACCGGCCGGCTCCGCACGCTCAACCGCGAGAAGTGGGAGCGCGGCGAGCTCGAGGCGCGCCTGGCCGACCCGCGACGCCACGAGGGCGCCGTGCTAGGCCGTATGGTCGCCCTGCTCCGGGCGCGGCGCGGCGAGCCGGCCTTCCACCCGAACGGGCCGCAGCGCGTGCTCGACCTGGGCCCGGCCCTCTTCGCGCTGGAGCGCCACGCGCCGGCGGGCGACTCGCGGGTTGTATGCCTGCATAACGTGTCGGGCGAGGCGCGCGAGGCGCGGCTAGACGGCAGCCCGGGCGCGCGGCACAGCGATCTGATCGGCGGCGGCGCGTACCGCGCGGGCGACGGTGGCGCGCTGACGCTGCGGCTGGCGCCGTACCAGGCCCTATGGCTGAAGGAGGCCCGGCCGACTGGGGCAAACAGCTAGATCGAGGGCGGGCCACTTTGGACATATGTGCTGATAGACAGATCGGCAGTTGCGGTTATAATCGACAGAGGTTGCCCTAGATTGCGAAAGTCAGCACAATGAGCCCGAGGCCAGCCTCCCCGAACCGAGGCCCCAGCGACAGCCGGCGCGCGGCCATCCTCGACGCGTTGCTGCCGCTTGCCGCCGTCATGGTCGCACTGCTGATCGGCGGGCTGGTGCTGCTCGCCCTTGGGAAGGACCCGCTACGGGCCTACACGGCGATGTTTCTCGGCGCCTTCGGCAGCGTCTCGGGGCTGACCCAGACGCTAACCAAGGCCACGCCGCTGATCCTGGT
>JAAXUL010000030.1 GCA_013336035.1 Chloroflexales bacterium | reverse complement strand
CCGGAAAGCGTAGTCAATGCGTTGGGCCGCGGCGCACCCGCGCCAGGACCGGCCGCCGCGATTGAATTGCTGCGTGCCTTGCATCGCAGCAGCTACCCAGCGGAGGTGGTCGATCCCTTTGCGCAGAGCGAGCGCATCAACGCAGCAGCTGTGGCACGACTAGTCCAGGCGTTCCAGCAAGTGTAGCAGCTCCCAGGCGCGGGGTGTGGCGAAGTAGACGGGCCGCTCGCCAGAGGGCGTGGTCTTCATCCCCTTCCATTTCGCCGAGGCGGCGGCCAACATGCTGACCGACCCGCGCCTGGATCCGCGCGCCAAGATTCCCGACTACAAGGTCTGCGCCGTGCGCATCACCCGCGCGGCCGAAGCGCCCGCGCGGCCGGGGGCTGAGCTTGCGCTTACCGACCGCGGCACGATCAAAGACCCGCTGGTGGGGTGAGGGGTGATGGCCTGAACCGGCGCTTACGGCGTTGGCGCGCGCTGGAGTCCGGCGCCCGACGGGGCTGGCGCCGATGAGTCTCCGCGCGCCCAGTCGCGCCCAGGCAGGCCTGGCACTGCGCTCTACCGGCGCAGGGCGATGCGTCGCCCCACCTGCGGCGGCGACGGGTGCGCGACGTGGGCGGCCGCGAGCGCGGCCAGGCGCGCCAGGGCCTCGGCCGGCATCGCTACGACGGCGGCCGGCGCCTGGCGCACGTGAACGAGCATCAGCTCGTTGGTGGCCGCCGGCCCGTCGCTCTCGGCCTCGGCCATGGTGTGGACGAGGTGGAGGCGCCGTTCGTCGTGACCAAGGAGCTGCGTAGTGTAGACCAGGCTCGCCCCTGCCCGCACCTCCCGCAGGTAGACGATGTGGCTCTCAACCGTGTAGACGCTATAGCCGGTGGCCGCCGGGTAGCCCGGGCCGAAGCCGACCAGCTCTAGAAAGCGGTCGGTCACCGCGGCAAAGGCGACGGCGTAGTAGCCGTCCATCATGTGGCCGTTGTAGTCGATCCACTCCGGGCGCACCTCGCCCGCCGTCGTGACAAGGATGTTTGACTCCATACCTGCACCTATCTGCTATGGGGCCCAGGAAGAAGGCGGAAAGTGACGAGGCGCGCTATCCATCGCTGCGCTCGCGATCGGCGCGGGGCCGGTCGCGGCCGCCTCGAGGGCAGGCTCGACGGCGTGTGGGAGGCTGAGCGCGGCCAGGCGCTGGAGGAGATCCTGGTAGAAGTGGCGCTGGCGGCCGAGCTGGGTGAGCTGGGGCGCCAGGCAGATATCCAGATGGTCCATCCCACGCTCCCACTTGAAGTGCCAGCCGCCGGTCTGGAACGAGGAGGGCGGGGTGCGCGCGTCGAACTCGCCGCCGACAGGGTGGCTGCCATTGGTGTGCGGGTAGAGCTGCGCGTAGGACGGCACTAGCCCGTCGTTCTCCCACCAGTCGGCGCTGCAAAAGTCGGCGACGGGGATGGGCGGGCGGGCAAACGTCTTCTGGCCGATATAGGTGGAGGTGGCTACCAGGGCCGGGTTCATGCGCAGATCGGGGTAGTAGTAGCCGGTCAGCAAGCCGCGCGTGGTCTGCTCGGTCACATAGGAGAAGTAGTAGGTGTCGGGGAAAGTCGGCCAGACCCCGTTGTCGGCGTAGGCGCCCTGCAGAGAGAGGCTATAGGCGGCGTTGTCGGTCTCCCAGTAGAAGCGGCTCTTGCCGACCCGCGCGAGATACTCGCCGAGCGACTCATCGGGGCGCCGCTCGAAGCCCCAGTGCTCGAGGTCGAAGTCGTAGAGCGCCTCGATGAACTGGCTAGAGGCGGTGGTGAGGATCTCGAGCAGCGGCAGCAGCGGCGTGATGCCGCTGCCGCGCTTGAGCAGGCCGGTCTTCTCGCTGGCGCCGAAAAAATAGGTCAGGGTGCTGCCGTTCGACACGCCGGAGATCGTGCTGAGCGAGGCCACCCAGCGCTCGTCGCTGCCCCAGCCCCAGTAGTCGCTGGCGAGCAGATAGTGCAGGCAGCGGGTCGTCGGCGAGCCCAGGCTGTGGCCGACCAGATGCACCGGCGCGGTCGCACTCCACCCTGGCACAAAGCCGCGACCGCTGTAATCCTTGCCGAAGCGGGCGTGGCCCGCCGCGCGCGCATGCGCCTCACCATAGTCGACTCGCGTCCCCATAATCTGGGCCGCCAGCTCGCAGGCCCGGTCATGGGCCGAGCTTAGCGGCCCGACGCTGGCCTCGTAGCGCGGCAGCGGCGAGGCGACCTTGAAGGCGCTGCCCCAGTAATTGAAGGCGCCCATCTCGTCGGGGCCGTAGCCGAGCAGGCCATGCACAAAGACCACCGGCAAGCGGTTTGACATAGTCCCCTCCTTACGCCGGGCGATCGCGCGCTGCTCTAGGGTCTGGCCTGAGCGCTCCGGCTCAAAGCAGCGGGTATTCCGTTGTCGGGTGACCACCCAGCCTGCGCAGGTCGCGAACCAGGCTGACGATCTCTTGCGGCCGGATGGGCTTGCTCAGGTACATAGTAGCCCCGGCGGCCAGGCAGCGCTCACGGTCGCCGGGCATAGAAAGGGCCGTGATCGCGATGATGGGAATAGAGGCGACGCCCGGGTCGGCGTGGGCCCGCAGGCGCCGGGTGACCTCCAGCCCATCGATCCCAGGGATCTGGAGGCTCAGAAGCACCACATCGGGGCGCACAAGCGGGGCCTGCTCGAGAAACGTCCAGCCGCTACGGATCGGGACAACCCGCATGCGCTTCGCCTCGAGGTAGTCGACTATGGGCCCGACATTAAACTCGTTGTCGTCCACCACCATCACCAGCGGACGCTCGGCGTCGCGGCTGCTATCATCTGCGCTGATGCCACGCTGAGGCGGCGAGGCGCCTGGCGGGAGCGCGAGCGGGGCTTGGTTCGCCGGCACGGTTGCCCATGGCAAGACGACGGTGAAGCGACTGCCCTCGGCGGGCGTGCTCTCGACGCGCACACTGCCGCCGTGGAGCTCGGCCAGGCGCAGCACCAGCGAGAGCCCGAGCCCGGTGCCGCTGTTCTGGCGCGAGAGGCTGCTGTCGAGCTGCACGAACGGCCGGAAGAGCTTCTTCATATCCTCGGGCCCGATGCCAATCCCCGTATCCCAGACGGTCAGCTGTGCCGTCTGGCTGTGGGCGTCGCCCTGCACATCGAGCCCGAGGGCGCCGTGCTCTGGGGTGAACTTGATCGCGTTGCTAAGCAGGTTCACCAGGATCTGCTTGAGCCGGCGCAGATCGGCGTAGATCGTTATCTGGGCCGGGCTCATCGTAAAGTTGAGGCGCTGCTGTTTCTTCTGGGCCATGCCCCTGACGAGCTGGAGGCTCGTCTGGCAGATATCGTCGAGCACGCACGGCTCGGACTGCAGCTCGAGCTTGCCGGCCTCCATTTTTGAGATGTCGAGGATATCGTTGATCAGGGCGAGCAGGTGGCGCCCGCTGCTCTCGATCGTGGCCAGGGCGCGCAGCTGCCGCTCGTTCAGCGCGCCGTAGATCTGCTCTTGCATGGCCTCGGAGAAGCCCAGGATGCCGTTGAGCGGCGTGCGCAGCTCGTGGCTCATGCTGGCGAGAAACTCGTCTTTCATGCGCATTGCGCGCTCGAGCTCGCTGTTGGCGCGTCTGAGCATCTCCTCGCTGTTGCGCAGCAGGGCTTCGGCCTGCTTGCGCACGGTGATGTCATAGTTGACGCCGATGAGCCGCGCGACCTGGCCGCGCTCATTCAGCAGGGTGACGGCGTTGGCCTTGAGGTGGTGCTCGGAGCGATCCGCCCAGATCACGCGGAACTCGCTGTCGTACTCAAGCTCGTTGCGCAGCACCGCGTCGAGCTGCGTGAGCTGGGCCAAGATATCATCGGGGTGCATGCTGCGATGAAAGATCTCGGCGGAGCCGTCGAAGCTGTCGCGGGTGAGGCCGTACAGCTGGAACATCTGGTCGTCCCAGACGAGCTGGTCGCTCTCGATATCCCAGTCCCAGATGCCCAGACCGGCGGCGCGGGTCGCCAGCTCGAGCCGCCGGCGGATCGCCTCGAGCTCGGCGGTGCGCTCGCGCACGCGCTGCTCGAGCACCAGCTCGGTCGCCTTGCGCTCGGTAATATCACGGGCGATCCCGAGCACGCCAAACAGCTGCCCCTGCGGATCAAACATGGGGGTCTTGGTCGTCTCGAGCAGGACATGGTGCCCGTCGTCGGCGAAGGTGACCCACTCCTCGTTGGTGCTCGGCCGGTCGGCCTGGATGGCCAGGCGGTCGTGATAGCGAAAGAACTCGGCCAGCTCTGGCTCGAAAAGATCGAAGTCGGTCTTGCCGACCAGGTTGGCCTCTCTGCGGCCCACAAAGCGCTCGAAGGTGGGGTTCGCGCTAAGATAGACGCCCTGATCGTCCTTGAGCCAGATCATATCGGGGATGGTGTTGATCAGGGTGCGCAGCTGCGCTCGCTCGTTGGCCAGGGCGTGCTCGGCCCGCTTGCGCTCGGTGACATTCTCGTGCGAGATCGCCAGCCGGGCTGGGCCATCGTCGGCGAAGCGCGTGACCGAGACCGTGAACCATTGCTTTTCGTCAGGGCTGTGGCAGGGGTACTCCAGCACAGAGTGGCGCGCCTCGCCGCGCAGGATCTTACGGATCTCCTCGGCGACGGCGTGCGCGTTCTCGGAGCCCTCCCCGCTGGCGTGATCGCACACCTCGAGATAGTTCATGCCAATGCAGGCCTCGGCTGGCGCGGGCGGGTTGGCCTCGGCGAAGGCCCTCCAGGCGCGGTTGACCGAGATGATCCGGCCATCCGCGTCGAGCACGCAGATATGCGCCGAGAGCGCGTCGATCGTCGCCTGGGAGAACTGCTGGGCGAGGAGCAGGTCGTACTGGGCCTGTTTGCTCTCGCTCACATCACGGTAGTTGATCACAATAGCCTGGACGCCAGGCTCATGCAGCAGGTTGGCGGCGCTGGCCTCTATCCAGCACCAGGTCCCATCGGCGCGCCGGTAGCGCAGCTGCATTGTGAGCTTGGCCACAGCCTGCTGGGACAGCTGGCCAAGGGCCGCGACCGTGGCGGCGCTGTCGTCAGGGTGGACATACTCGAACGCATTGTGGCCCAGCATCTCTTCCGGCTGGTAGCCGAGCATGTGCGTGACCGACGGGCTCTCGTAGAGGATCGTCCCGTCGGCGGCCACCAGGGCGATCACGTCGGCGCTATTCTCGATCATGGCGCGGAAGCGCCGCTCGCTGGCGCGTATGGTGGCCTGGGCCTGGTGGCGCTCGAGGGCGTAGCGGATGGCGCGCGGGGCCAGCGCCCAGCCCGACGGCCCCTTGATGATGTAGTCCTGGGCGCCGGACTGCACCGCGGTGACGGCGGCCTGCTCGTCGGCGATCCCCGAGAAGACCACGACCGGCAGATCGGGGTGGCGGCGATGGATCTGCTCGAAGGTGGCGAGGCCATGGCTGTCGGGCAGGTCAAGGTCGAGGAGCGCGATGTCGAATGGCTGCTGCCCCAGCAGGTCGAGCCCCTGGTCAAGCCGCTCGGCGCCGGCGAGGGTGAAGCGCGCGCGCGGTTCATGAATGAGCACCTCGCGCAGCGCGAGCGCGTCGGAGGGGTCGCCTTCAATAAGCAGAACCGCAATGGGTCTGGCGTCGGCTTCAGCTGGCATGGCGCTCGCTCCTGTCGGGGATGGTGAACAAGCAGGTCGCGCCCCAGCTCGTGACTCGACCCAGAGGCCGACACATAGCGCTCGACGCGATGGCCGCCTCGGCGCCTCCCATTTCATCCGCGCGGCGAGCCACTACAATTCTTTGTAGTCTAGCACGTTCCGGGGGCGCTGCCAATGATGGCTGGCGCCCATTTTCCGCGATAGGAAGCGCTCTAGCCAGAAGATCTGCTATGCACATCGGTGGGCCCGGTAGGGCGGAACCCCACCGTTCGCTATCTGGCCCACGACGCGGTATACTCTGCCTAGTGGTAGGCGATCGCATTCTTGTCGAGCTGGCCCGCGCTATGCCCGGTGTGGCTCGCTCGGCTCTGCCAGGCATATGATGGCGCTCGGCCCTACCTGCACACGATGCTTTTCGCACCAGAGAGGATCGTCCGAAGATGGCCGAGCCGACCGGTAAGAGCAAGGCTCTCAGGCGCGGGCCCGCCAGGCCCCGACCCGATGCCTCGGAGAGCGCACCCCCCGCCGTGCCCGAGAGCGAGCCGGCCGCTATGTCCGGCCCGGATCTGCCTGCCGAGGCGACGCCGGCGCTGAGCTTCCCGATCGTGGGCATCGGCGCGTCTGCCGGCGGGCTCGCGGCCTTCGAGGCCTTCTTCTCGGCCATGCCCAGCGAGCCCGAGCCCGGCATGGCCTTCGTGCTGGTCCAGCACCTCGCCCCCGACCACAAGAGCATCCTGACCGACCTGGTGCAGCGCTACACCCAGATGCAGGTCTTCGAGGTCACCGACGGCATGCTGGTCCAGCCCAACTGCGCCTACATCATCCCGCCCAACCACGACCTCGCCCTGCTGAACGGCACCCTGCAGCTGCTCGCGCCGTCGGCGCCGCGCGGTATGCGCCTGCCGATCGACTTCTTCTTTCGCTCGCTGGCCCAGGACCAGCGCGAGCGGGCCATCTGCATTGTGCTCTCCGGCACGGGCAGCGACGGCACCCTGGGCCTGCGCGCGGTCAAGGGCGAGGGCGGCATGGCCATGGCCCAGGACCCCGACAGCACCGAGTACGACGGCATGCCCCGCAGCGCCATCGCCACCGGCCTGATCGATCATGTGCTGCCGCCCGCCGCGATGCCGGCCCAGCTGGTCGCCTACGCGGCCCACGCCTTTGGCGATCGGTCGCGCCCGCTCGCCGCCCCCGCCCCCAAGATTCAGGACACGCTGGGCAAGATCTGCGTCGTGCTGCGCGCCCAGACCGGCCACGACTTCTCGCAGTACAAGACAAACACCCTCGTCCGCCGGGTCGAGCGGCGCATGGCCCTGCACCAGATCGAGCGGGCCGACGACTACCTCCAGTACCTGCGGCACGAGCCGGGCGAGGCCGAGGGCCTGTTCCGCGACCTCTTGATCGGCGTCACCAGCTTCTTCCGCGACCCCGAGGCCTTCGCCATTCTGCAGGATCAGGTCATCCCGCGCCTCTTTGCCGGCAAACGGATCGATCAGGCGGTGCGCGTGTGGGTCTGCGGCTGCTCCACCGGCGAGGAGGCCTACTCGCTCGCCATCCTGATCCAGGAGCGCCTGGAGACCCTGCGGCAGCCGATCAAGGTGCAGATCTTCGCGACCGACGTGGACGGGCGGGCCATCGATCAGGCCCGTAGCGGGGTCTTCCCCGCCAGCATCGCCGCCGACATCTCGCCCGAGCGCCTGGCGCGCTTTTTCGTCCAAGATTCCGAGAGTAGCCTCTACCGCATCCACAAGACCATCCGCGATCTGCTGATCTTCTCGGAGCAGGACGTGATCAAAGATCCGCCGTTCTCGCGGCTCGACCTGCTCTGCTGCCGTAACCTGCTGATCTACCTGAACCCGGAGCTGCAGCGCAAGCTCATCCCCCTGTTCCACTATGCCTTGAGCCCGGGGGGGGTCCTCTTCCTCGGCACCTCAGAGACGGTTGGCGATTTTGTCACGCTCTTTACCCCGCTCGAGCGCAAATGGAAGCTCTACCTGCGCCAGGACGACGCCTCCGGCGCGGCCCACCCGACGCTGGGCGAGCTTACCCCCGCCCCGGCGGACGGCGCGTTTCAGCCGCAGCGACCGCGGGGCGCGCAGCGGGGCGGCGCGCCGCCTAATCTGCGCGTGCTGACCGAGCAGAGCTTGCTGGCGCACTATGGGGCGGCGGGCGTGCTGATCACGGACCGCGGCGAGATCCTGCATATCTATGGCCGCACCGGCAACTACCTCGAGCCGGCCTCGGGGGATGCCGGCCTGAACATCCTGCCCATGGCCCGCGAGGGGCTGCGGCAGGAGCTGACCATCGCCCTGCGCAAGGCGGTGGTCCAGAAAGCGCCGGCCCGCTACACCGGGCTACGGGTGCGCACCAACGGCGCCTACACCACCGTCAATCTGACCGTGCGGCCGGTAGCGCTCGGCCCCGAGGGGGCGACGCCGGCCGATCTGTTCCTGGTCATCCTCGAGGAGGTCCCGCCGGCAGACTCGCCCATACCTGGATCGCCCGTGCTTTCGGCGGCGAGCGAGCCTCTCCCGGAGCCCGACCGGCGCGTCGCCACGCTCGAGCAGGAGCTGCGGGCCAAGGAGGAGTACCTCCAGACGACCCTCGAGGAGATGGAGACCTCTAACGAGGAGCTTAGATCTACCAACGAGGAGCTGCAGTCGGTCAACGAGGAGCTGCAATCGACCAACGAGGAGCTGGAGACCTCGAAGGAGGAGCTGCAGTCGGTCAACGAGGAGCTGGCCACGGTCAACGCTGAGCTGCAGAATAAGGTCACTGACCTGTTGCAGGTCAATAACGACATGAACAACCTGCTGGCCGGCACCGGGGTGGGCACGCTCTTTATCGACTTCCAGCTGCGCATCGCCCGCTTCACGCCCGCGATCACCCAGGTGATTAACCTGATCCAGACCGACATTGGCCGGCCGGTGGGCCATATTGTCTCGAACCTGATCGGCTACAACCGCCTGGTGCAGGATGTGAAGGCCGTGATGGATAGCCTGATCCCCCTGGAGGCCGAGGTGCAGACGCAGGCGGGGGCCTGGTATCTGATGCGCATCCGGCCCTACCGCACCCTCGATAACGTGATCGAGGGCGCGGTGCTCACCTTTGTCGATATCACCCAGCGCAAGCAGATCGAGGTGGCGCTGCGCAGAAGTGACCAGAAATTCGCGAAGGCCATCCAGGCGAGCCCGGATGGGCTGGTCATCTGCCGGCGTGACGATGGGGTCATCCTCGATGTCAACCCCAGCTGGGAGGGGATGTCCGGCCACCGCCGCCAGGAGTTGCTAGGGCGGAGCATCGCCGAGCTAGGGCTGTTTACCTTGCCAGATGCCTGGCAGCAACTACTCATTCGGCTAGCCGAGCACGGGGTGGTGCGGAACGAGGAGCTGGAGATCCCGCGCAGATCGGGCGGCCGGCGCTGGCTGCTGGTGTCGGTCGAGCCGCTCGAAAGCGAGCCTGAGCCGTGTCTGCTCTTGATCTTTCACGATGTCACCGAGCGTAGGCAACTAGAGGAGGCCCTGGCCCAGCTGGGCCAGGCCGAGGCGCGCTTCCTCAGCGCGTTCCAGGCCAGCCCCGCGGCGCAGCACATCACCCGCGCCGCGGACGGCCAGATCACGGACGTCAATGCCGCCTTCCTGGCCTTGTTCGGCTATCAGCGCGACGAGGTCCTCGGCCGCACCGTGGTCGAGCTGGGCATTGCCCATGATGTAGAGGAGCACGCCAACGGGCTGCGCCTGGCGCGCGAGAATGGTACGATCCCCGCACATGAGACCACGGCCCGGACGAAGGCTGGGTCAACCTTTACGGTTATAAGCTCAGCCATCGGGCTCGAGCGCGATGGGCAGCCGCACCAACTCACGTTCACCCTTGAGCGCACGTCCACACAAGCCGAAATAGTGCCGCGACGGACGGATGAGCAGATGCCCTCGTAACCCTCTGGAGGGGGTGTAGGATGCCGGACACCCAGGATGATCCACCACCCGCTTGGTACATCGACTATGGGCAGAGCTTGCGCCAGCAGGCAGAGGCCATAGTAGCGAGGGCCGACGGTCTAGAGGCGCGCTCGCCCGAGGAGGTCCGGCGTCTAGTGCACGAGCTGCACGTCCACCAGATCGAGCTGGAGCTGCAAAACGATGAGCTGCGGCGGACCCAGGACGAGCTGGCGGCCGCGCGCAACCGCTACTTTGATCTCTACGACCTGGCCCCGGTCGGCTATGTCACGCTCAGCACACAGGGGCTGATCCAAGAGGCGAACCTCACCGCGGCGACCCTCTTGCAGGTGTCCCGGAGCAACCTGCTCAGGCAGCCTTTCTCCCGCTTTATCGCCCCGGAGGACCAGGACATCTACTACCAGCACCACAGAGGCCTGGTGGCACGAGGCGGGCCGCAGCAGTGTGAGCTGCGCATGCAGCGGGCGGATCGTGCGCTGCTCTGGGTCCGGCTGGAGGCGAGCGTGGCGCAGGATGCGGTGGCCGCGGAGGTAGTGTACCGCACGGTGATAGTCGACATCACTGCGCGCGTGCAGGCGGAGGCCTCGCTGTGTGAGCTGAACGCCACGCTCGATCGGCGCGTGAGCGAGCAGACGCTCGAGCTGCACGAGCGCGAGGAGCGCATGCGCTTTACGAACGCCGAGCTGACGCGGGCGCTCAGGCTCAAAGACGAGTTCCTGGCCATGATGAGCCACGAGCTGCGCACGCCGCTGAATATTATCCTGGGCGTCACCGAGGCCCTGTCAGAGGAGCTGTATGGGCCGATCGTGGCGCGCCAGCGCCAAGCCCTGGGCACACTGGCGCAGAGCGGGCGGCACCTGCTCGCCCTGCTCTCCGACATCCTCGACCTGGCCCGCATCGCGGCGGGCCACGAGACCCTCGAGCTGCGGCCCGTGGATGTGAACCTGCTCTGCAACGCCGCCCTGCTGTTCGCCATGCCCAGCGCCCATAAGAAAGGCGTCAGCCTGCTCCACACGGTCGACCACAATATCATTGGGCTGAAGGCCGATGAGCGCCGCCTGACCCAGATCCTGGTCAACCTGCTCGACAATGCGGTAAAGTTCACCCCGAACGGCGGGGCGGTCGGCCTCGAGGTGACCTCCGACGCTATCCAGAGGCGCATCCAGTTCAGCGTGAGGGACAACGGCGTCGGCATCGCGGAGGCGGATCATGAGCGGCTCTTCGAGCCCTTCACCCAGGTGGACCAGAGCCTATCGCGGCGGCACGAGGGGGTTGGGCTGGGGCTGGCCCTGGTGCGCCGGCTGGTCGAGCTGCACGGCGGCAGCATCGGCCTGGAGAGCGCGCCCGGCCAGGGCAGCCGCTTCACGGTCAGCCTGCCCTGGTCGCCGATAGACAATGCCATATCCGTGGCGGGCGATGGGCTTGAGGAGGCCCTCGCCGTGTGGGCCCAGCCCCCCCGGGTGGTGATCGCCGACGACCACGAGCCCAGCCTACAGTTCTACACTGAGTTGCTCATCCAGCAGGGGTGTCAGGTGACCTGCGCCCGGAGCGGGGATGAGGCTCTGGCGCGCGTGCGCGAGGCGGGGCCCGACGTGGTGGTGATGGATATTCAGATGCCGGGGATGGACGGGCTAGAGGCGATCCGCCACATACGGGGCGACCCCGGCGTAGGCCAGGTGCCGATCATCGCGCTGACCGCGCTGGCGATGCCGGGCGACCGCGAGCGCTGCCTGGCCGCCGGGGCCAATGTCTACCTCGCCAAGCCGGTCAGCCTGCGCACCCTGGTGGGGATGATAGCGACTCTACTCCACCCAGACGTCTCTGACTGAGAAGGCGGGGTAGCCGCACGCGGCTGAAAGAAATACGCTACCGATGATCTAGAGCGCCGGTGGAGGATCCCCGGCCGGCGGGCCCAGCGATCTTGAAGATGGCGAGGCCGTTCTGGCCGCCGCCCGCCTCGGAGCGCTGGACCGCAACATAGGCGAGGTTGTCTCTGACCACAACGCGCCCGCCGATCAGGTTGCCAAACTGAGCCGGGAAGGGGAAGCTGTCCACCAGCTGCGGCTGGGTCGAGTCTGTGATGTCGATGACGCGCAGGGCCTTCTCTGTGGCCATGTAGGCGCGGCTGCCCACCACATCGAGGCTTGCCCCGGTCACGAGATTGCAGTTGGCGCTGTCGCCGGCGTCGAAAAAGTAGGTACTGCCGACTACCTCGGGCCGGTCGGCAGCCGCGACGTTGACCAGGAGCAACCCGCCGTCATACGGCTTGGCCGGGCAGCGGCGCGACCCTATCGCGAGGTAGGCGAAATCGCCCTGGATCCGCAGATCCCGGGCTATGCCGTACTGGCTCTCGGGAAGAGCGAGGATGCTCCGCAATGCGGGGTGCGCCGGGTCAGTGATATCGAGGACCAGCAGGTAGTTGCTGCCGCTATGATCGTTCGCCAGCAGATAGAGCCGGCCATCGACCACACGGCCGGTGTGGGGGGCGGCGCGGAGGCCGCTACCGCCATTGTTGGTCAGCGGGTAGAAGGTCGGGGCAGATTGGGCGATATCGGCCGTATCGTAGACGGCGAGCGTATAGCCATCGTGGCCGGACCATCCAGCATAGCTGACGTAGGCGTAGCGCTCGCCGTCATAGGCGACGGCCGAGGCGAGGCGACCATCGTTGCGCTCGAATAGCGGGGCGGGCCGGTCGGGCACAGTGCTGTCGTAGACTGCCAGGCCATCCTGGCTAAGGGCCAGGTAGGCCCGATCTTCACCTATGACCAGGCTGTTGATGTCGCTCGAGGTCTCGACCTGGCCGCTGAGCCGGGGGGCGCAGGGCTCGGACAGATCAAAGATCCGCACCACACCTCGGTTGTCATAATAGCCGGCGGCATAGGCCCTGGTGCCCCGCACATCGAGCGCCCTGACCCCCCAGTTATCCTGACTGACGGTAATGGCGCTGATGAGTCCGCCTGAAGGGCTCGCGCAGGACACTACCTGCGTCGTGGAGGGCATTGGGATAGGGACTGCCGTGGCTACGACCAGCGCCGGCGCCGCGGTGGGGTAAGCGGTCGGGCCTCGCCCGCCAAGGAGCGGCCCGATCGCTGTTGCCAGCCAGGAAAGGAAACACAGGCCGAGCAAAGAGATGAAGAACCACCTGAACAGCCATCGCAGGTGCCACGCCTGCTTAGGTGTGGCCAGGGGTGTGGCCAGGGGCGTGGCCAGAGGCACGGCGCGGGCGCGGACCACCTGTGTCGGCCCGGTGATGGCCCGCGTGCCGCGCACCACCGGGCCCGCGGCGGCCGCCTGGACAGAGGCCAAGCGCAGGGCCCTCTGGAGCGCCGCCGCCGTCGTGGGGCGCCCGGCCGGGCTCAGCGCCAGCGCCCGCGTCAGGGCCGCCGCCATCGCCGCCGGCACCGCCGGGTTCAGCTCGCTGGCCGGTCGCAGCGGGTCGGCCTCCCCACAGACCGTGGCCGCCGTGCGGCTGAGCGCGTCGGGCGGCGCGTTCGCCGTGAGCAGCTCGTAGAGCGTCGCCCCCACTGCGTAGAGGTCGCTGCGCGCGTCTGTCGCGCCGCCCTGGATCTGCTCGAGCGGCGCATACTGGGGCGTGTAGCCGAAGATGCTCTGCCCGGCCGTGCTGCCGCCGGCCCGCCCCTGGGCCAGCCCGAAGTCGAGCAGCATCAGCCGGCCCTCGGCCGTGAGCTTGAGGTTCTGGGGCTTGAGGTCGCCGTGGATGACCGGCGGCTGATGGCTGTGCAGATAGGCGAGGGCGGCGAGCAGCTGGTCGGCCCAGTCGCTCACCTCGGCCAGCGGGAAGGGCGCGCCGCGCATGTGCAGGCGCGTGGCGAGGTCGTCGCCGGGGATGAACTGCATCACCAGGAACTGGTCGTCCTCGCGGCTGAAGCTGTCGCTGACGGTGGGCAGGGCGGGGTGACGCAGCTCGGCGAGCAGCTGGGCCTCGCGGGCGAAGGCGGCGCGCAGGGGCGGGTCGTGCAGCAGGGTCTGCTTGAGGGCGACAATGCTGTCGGTGCGCTCATCGCGCGTCTTGTAGACTGCGCCCATCCCGCCTTGGGCGATCAGGCCCAGCACACGGTAGCGGCCCTGGAGCAACGTGTTTGGCGGGATCTGCATTGTTCGGGCCCCTGGTTGTAGGCCAGTGCAGTATGGGCAGCATAATGTACCGCCGGTGTCAATAGGTGGCCCTGCGGATCCGCGCTGCCTGGCGGCACGGCCATAGCTGACGCGGCGGCTCTACAGCAGCGCGGACATCAGGCGCGCGAGGTTCTCGAAGAGCCGCTGGTGGAGCGGTCGTCGCTGCCAGGCATCAAGCTCGATCAGGCGCGAGCGCTCCAGGTAGCTCGCCTCGGCCTGGCGCAGGTCCGCCACTACGCCGCGGTCGTAGCAGATCAGAGTCACCTCCAGATTCAGCAGGAACGAGCGCATGTCCAGGTTGCTCGATCCGATCACCGCGATATCATCGTCGATGCTCATCGTCTTGGTGTGCAGCAGGGTCGGGGCCTTATAGAGGCGAATCTTCACGCCGGCGCGCAGGAGCTCCTCGTAGTAGGAGCGCTGCGCGTTGGCCACAAGGAACTGGTCCTGGGCCTCGGAGTTGTACAGGGTGACATCCACCCCGCGCAGGGCGGCGCTCGTGACGGCCAGCAGCAGCGCGTCCTCGGGCACGAAGTAGGGGTTGCAGATGACCAGCCTGCGCCGGCTCGCGTGGATCAGGGCCACGAATAGCTTGAGGTTGTTCTCGTTGTCGAAGCCCGAGCCGCTGGGCAGAACCTGGCAGAGGGCCTCGCCGCCGGAGGTCAGCTCGACCAGGTAGGCGGTGTTGTGCTCGGCGGTGAGGCGCTCGCCGGTCTCGGAGTACCAGTCGGTGCGGAACACCGCGTCGAGGGCGTCGGCGGCGGGGCCCCGCACCCGGGCCATCAGCTCGTCGTAGTAGATCGCATCGCGCCGGTGATAGCTCCGGTGGATCAGGTTGAGCGAGCCAGTGCAGGCCACCTCGCCGTCTACCACCAGGATCTTGCGGTGGTTGCGCAGGTCGGGCCGGTTCAGATCGCCGCGCCGGTTCAGGGGCAGCATGGGGTGGGCCCGGATGCCGGCGGCGCGCATCCGCTCTAGGGTGGCGCGGTAGGTGGGGTACTTGCGGCTGCCCACCGGGTCGTAGAGCACGCGCACGGAGACGCCGCGGGCGACGGCGCGCTCCATCGCCTGGAAGCAGGCCTCGCTCGCCGTGTCGGCGATCAGGATGTAGAACTCGACGTGGACAAAGAGCCGGGCGGCGTCGATGTCCGCGGCGATCCGCGCCAGCATATCGTCGTAGTCAGTGAGGATCTCCACGGCGTTGCCGGCCAGGGCCGGCAGGGCGCCGAGGGCGGTGCCGAGCTCTACGAACGGCTGGTAGCGCTCGGGGACCAGGGGGGCGACCATCGGCGTCAGGGCGGGGTCTTCGCGGGCCTTGGCGATAAAGGCGCTGATGTAGCCGTTGATCTCGCGCTGGATATGCCGGCGGCGCGGCGAGAGCTTCGGCGAGCCGAGCAGCAGGAAGAGCGCCAGGCCGATCCACGGCAGCGCAAAGACAAGCATCAGCCAGGCTGTGGCCGCGGATGGCTTGCGGTTGACCGGCACGACGAAGAGCATCGCGATCGGGATGAGCCAGCCAGCAATAGTGAAAACAATGAACAGCCAGGTCCACGAGGATGACATATGGCAGCCTTCGCGCTCTGGTGGTCGGCTTGGACTCCAGGCGCTATTGTACCCCCTTCATTTGGTGGCACCTTGCTTCTCGGCAGAGGCTGCGGCAGAGAGGGTCTCAGGGAGGGCTTGCCCTCCCTGAAAACAACCATTTCCGGTCTTTCGCGTGCCGCAGACAGGGCCGGCGAGCACCTAGCGGGTGATGCTCGGCAGGCTGACTCTGTAGTCGCCGTCTGCCGTGGCCGCGCCGGGCCGCACGGGCCCGTAGCGGTAAGAGCCCCCGCCCACCTCAAGCTCTTCCAGCCAGTAGACCTCATCGCCCTCGGGCTCGCCGGCGCTCTCGACGGCCCAGCTGTAGGCGGCGCCCTCGGCCGTAGTGCCGCGCGCCGGGATCAGGCTGGTCGTCACGCGGGCCGCGTCCTCTAGCTTGCCGGTGGCGCTGCGGAGGATATGGAAGCCCAGCGTGTCGAGCTCGACGCCCGTCTCCCAGCGCACGATGACCCGGCCGCCCTCGCGGCTCGCGGTGAGGCTGCGGAGCGTCACGGCCGTCGGGTCGACAATGCGCAGGGGCGTCTGCTGCACGTTGCTCGGGTAGTAGGTCCAGAGATCCAGCCCTTTCTTGTCGCCGAAGCCGCTGTCGGGCAGACAGATCGCGGCGGGGTTGGCGTCGAAGGGGAAGCCGAAGCCGCGCTGATCGGTGCGCGTGTCGAAGCCGAGTAGCCGGTCGCTCGCCGCAGGCTGCGGCGGGTTGCCGAAGCCGTTCGGGTTGCTCGCGTCGCCGGGGCAGAGGGGGCCGTTGATGGCAGTGCCGACCAGGGTGCCGTCGGCCGTGCGGTAGCCCCGGTCGTCGTAGAAGGCGCCGAAGCAGCCGCCGCTCCACCGCGGGCAGTCGTTCACGCCGTCGCCGTTCACGTCGGGCGGGTTGTCCAGCTCGATCGTGGGGCCGCCGAACTCGTTGTTCTCGACGTCCAGGAACGGGAAATGGACCTCGCCGCCCTGTATCGCGCCCGTCGCCAGATAGTCGCCCGTGGGGAAGGGCTCGCCCATGTTATCTCGCCCATCCCAGCTCACCGTGACCGGTCCGGCGGCAGCGACGACGCCGCGCAGCACGCGGTTGCGCGGCTCGGTCGGGTCGAAGTTAACCCCATCGCGGCTGACGACGAGGTAGTAGACGCCCGGCTGCGTAGTGGTGAAGCTGAAGTCGCCGCCCTCGGCCACCCCGGCACTATTATCGCCGGCGCTGCCGCGGAATGCGAGCCCGTCGATCGCCGGGGCGATTGGCTGGCGGGGGATGCCGAGCACGTCCAGCACTAGTGGGTCCGGCTGGCTAATAAAGATCGGGTAGTTGGGCGGCAGCATGCGCGCGCCGCCCTGCAGCTCGCGCAGCTCGTTCTGGACCTGGGTCCCGGCCGTTGGGTCCGCCATCAGGTCGCGGTAGAGCGGCGCGCCGTCGCTGTTCTGGAACCCCAGCTGGTTAGAGTAGAAGATGAAGCCGAAGGGGTCGCCGTCGAAGAGGACCCGGTAGCGGAACCCGCTGTCGGTGACGACGTAGCTCTCGCCGGTGATCCGCCGGCCGCCGCCGCCAGTGTTGCCGGCGTAGTAGTAGGCGAACAGACGCCCGCGCAGATCGTTGCCGGCGGCGTCGCGCACGGTCGCGTCCCAGGACGTCACGCTGGTGAGCTGGATCGGTCCGAAGTCCTCGGGCGGGGGGACGACGAGGCCGCTGATCCCCCGAGGCTCGTCGTTCGAGGCGTCGCCCGACGGCCCGGTGAAGACCAGATTGTAGATGCCGGTGACGGGCGCCACGTAGACGCAGGGGCTGTAGCCGTCCGTGGCGGGCAGCGGCCCGGCCAGCTCCTGGGCGCTGCTGGCGATACGGCCCCGGCCATCGCCGATGGCGGCGCGCTGGGCCACGCAGCTGAAGCCGTTGGCGAAGGCGCCCTGCTGGGGCGGATTGGCGGCCCCCGCGAGCGCGGGGATGCTCTCTTGCCCGATCGTGCCGCTGACCTGGCCCGGGTTCAAGACCTGGATATCGCCATTGTCGAGCGCACCGCCAACGCCGACGCCGCTCGAGCCGAGCAGGATCGTCTCGCCCTGCTGGACGAAGAGGTACAGCAGGGTGCGCCGGAGCAGGATGAAGTCGGGCGAGTCGCCGCCCCCGTAGGTGGTCGTGCGCCACTCCATGTGGCTGCGAAAGCGGGCCGGATTTGCGCCCCGGTAGACCGTGCCGCTGCCCTCACCCGCCACCAGTCCAGCCGTGGCGAGGGTCAGGGCGATGAGCGCGACGCTTACCAGGAGCGTGGGACGGGGGCTGGAGCGCCCATGAATCGATCGCCACATAGTGTCCTCTAATTCTCTTCTTCGGCCCTTGCGCCTCATCCGCCGAGGGGGATTGCGACCGCGACCATCATCACGCCGACAGCAACCAGGAGCAGCCTGGTCCTCCACGGGCTGGCGTCTGTGTGCTTCCCCCAGCTGTGGCCGGCGCCGAAAAGCACGATGAATGACACGACGTTCGAGACCCGCACGGCAAAGGCGTAGTTGTGGCGCAGCAGCACGAACGGCACGAGCGAGGGCAGCACGGCGATGATCGCCACGAGCACGCAGCCGAGGGCGCCCGCGAAACGGAACATAGTGCTAGAGCGCCCCCCGCCCTCAGTAGCGCAGGATCATGGCGATGCGACTGTGGGCGGCGAGGGTCCCGTCGTCGACAAAGACCACACGGCCGCCCTTCGCGAGCACGGTCGTGATCGTCGCGTCTACTGCGTCGTCGAGGGCCGCCGGGCCGCCGGCCTCGCCCGCGGGCAGCAGGTTATACCCGCTCGCGTCGAGGGTCGCGGGCTCGTGGTAGCCCTCTTCCACCACCAGGGTCGCCCCGCGGCCCTCGTGGGCAAAGCGCCAGACCTCGCCCAGCGTGGAGGCGCTGCGCTGCGCGCCCACGGCGGCCTCGAGCTCGGCGAAGATAGCGGCCCGGCGCGCCGCCAGGCTCTCGCGCACCAGGGGCCAGACCAGCCTCCCGAGATCGTGGGCCGAGGTCTGGTCGTGGTTGCCGGTGAGCGTGGTGACGATCTGATCGCCGTGGCCGGTGACCTCGCGGAAGAAGGCGAGGTAGCGGTCGACGCCCACCAGGGCTACCGGCAGCGGGTCGGCGGCCAGGCACGCGCCCAGGGCCTGATCTACGCCGCGGAAGAAGATGCGGTGATGCTCGTCGCGCAGCTGCGAGCTGTTGATCGCGGGGTCGTTCGGCAGCGGCCGGGCGCCGCCGCGCCCCTCGTGGGCCATTGGGAAAGGCGAGCCGGATGTCAGCTCAGCCAGGTCGTCGCGCACGGCCTCGAAGAGCCGGGTCGGCTGCTCGGACAGCGCCAGCGCCCAGTAGCGCGGCGAGCGGTTGTAGGCGTAGACGAGGTCGCGGGTAAAGAAGTGCTCGTCGACGATCACGCGCTCGGGCAGCGTGAAGGGCACCCGGTGGAAGCGAGCCAGGTCGGCGCTGACGAAGAGGGCGAGCCCGTCGAGGTTGTGCTGGTGCTCGATCATCTCGGCCAGCTGCTCGAGAGAGCGCAGCACCGCCGCGACCTCGCGCTTGCCCAGCTCTTCCGTCAGCCGATTGGCGGCCTCGGCGATCAGATTCTTGAGGCGGATGGGGTCCTGGCGGTTATCGGGCGAGGTGCGGTGGGTGGGGAGCGTGATGGTCAGGCACGGGTAGCCGCCTGTGGCCGCGAGGGCCAGGATATCTTGTCGGTTCATTGTCTTCTTCCGATGGGATAGCTACACCGCCACCCCGAGCGCGCGACGCCGCGGTAGCTCCGGCAGCATCTCGCTCGGGCTCGCCACCGCTGCCCGCCGCTGCCCGTAGACAACCGCCAGAGCCTCGGTGCGCGAGCAGACGCCAAGCTTGCTGTAGATATTGCGGAGGTGAAACTTCACCGTCGCGCGGCTGACCCGGAGCCTGGCGGCGATGGTGTTGTTCGACATCCCGTGGAGCAAAAGGGATAGCACCGCCTGCTCGCGCTCCGAGAGCATGTCCTGCGCAGGCTCGGGCTGCTCTGGCCGGCTGAGCGCGAACGTCGCCACCTCGGGCGTGAGGGTCAGGAGCCCGCCCGCGGCGCCACGGATCGCCTGGATCAGATCAAAGGCCTCGACCTGCTTGAGCACGTAGCCCATAATGCCGAGCTGCAGCCCCCGTCTGAGCAGGGTCTCGTCAACCCGGTCGGCAAGGATCAGCACACCCACATCGTGGTGATGCTCGCGCAGCTGGGCGATGAGGCTCAGCGCACCCGGGAGCGCCCCGTCCAGGAGCAGCAGGTCGGGGCGCAGCCGATCGCAGAGCACGAGGGCGTCCCCACAGCGGGCCGCCTCGCCAGCCACGGTGATGTCGGGAGCCGCGGAGCAGATCTGTTTGATGCCTGCTCGGAAGATAGCCTGATCGTCCACGGTGACGACCCGTATCGCAGGTGCAGTGCTCATAACCCCCCTAGCTTGATTGCCCGACAGGCGTAGCGTAGCGCCGAGCGTGGGGCCCGGCGACATACAAAATGAAGTATTTTGCCCGGGCCGCTGGGCTTTGCGAAGCTTCAAGGTGTGGCGGATGCAATCAGCGGGTGCGCGGCGCGCCCGCGGGCCGGAGGCGCGGCAATACGCCAGATTACCGAGTACCTGGCCGACGAAGCGGGGGTCTGGCGCTCAGGCTGGCGGCAGGAGGCCAAGCGTCCGGGCGGCGTCCACCGCATCGCGCCGGCTGCTCACCCCAAGCTTGTCATAGATCGTGCTGGTATGCTTACGGACCGTATTCGGCGCGATCACTAGCCGCTCGGCAATCTCTTTGTCTGACCACCGCTCGGCCAGCAGCGCCAGGATCTCAAGCTCGCGGCGGGTCAGCAGCTCGGGCAGATCCGGCTGGGGCGGGGTGGGCGCCGGGCGCTCTGCGGCGCCCGAGGCCGGCCCACAGGCGGCCAGCACGCGCTCTAGATAGGCTGTAGCTACGCCGCGGGCGGCCAGGGCCCGCAGCAGAGGCGCGAGCGCGGGCCCCAGATCCGCCAGGGTGCGCACAAAGCCCCGGGGCGCGGCGAGGGTGATCGCCCGCTCCAGCGTCGCCTCGGCCTCGGCCGGCCGGACCTGGGCCTGCCGTAGCAGCGCCTGAATAGCCAGGGCGCTGATCAGCAGGCGCGTGTTATGCAGGGGCTCGATCTCGTCCAGACAGCCGGCGAGCAGCGTGTCGGCCCGCGCGAGAAGGACATCGTCGCCCGCGGCGATCAGGGCGCGGGCCTGGCTCAGGCGCGGCGTCTCTAGCGCCAGGCTGAGCCCCATGTGCATATCCACCCCGATCTCCGCGGCGTCCCGCAGCGCGGCCGCGACATCGCCCCGGGCCAGCGCCACGCGCGTGGCGCAGCCCAGCGCCTGATGCCGCAGGAACACGCCGCCCGCCTCATCGGCGAAGTCACGGGCCTCCTCGACATAAGAGGC